>JASFTL010000123.1:0-9302 GCA_050053555.1 Desulfobacterales bacterium | reverse complement strand
AGATCGATCAAAATGATGTTGTCATCAGGCCGGACGGACTGCCAGGCATCTGATAACCGTCGCATTGCATCACAGCTGTTGATAAAAACGACACCCGCGATATCGGGAAGATCCTTGCTGATCGCGCGATCCAGAATACGTTTGACGTGCGGGCAGAGATTGTCGTGCAGCAGTTGGCCGGCCTGATCCGGGCACGCGCTCATGGGCAGGATGCGATAGGGGGTGTAACCGGCGGCGTCTAGCAAGACCAGCGGGGTATACGCGCAGGCATAGCCAATTTTTGGTTTTTTGTCAGGTTCGGCAGTCATGTCATCTGTTCCATATTGGATATTCTTTTTTTTATCTGTTATCCTCATTGGCGTTGGCGAGCACCTGGCGTAATAAATTTTTGGTATGTGAGATATCATCATCGGAAATGCCGGCAAAGACCTCGGTTAATACCTTGTGAATTACGTTGAGAACCACGGTGCGAACGCTCTGGCCGATGGTGGTCAAGAAAATTCGGAGGACCCGACGATCATGCGGATCCGGGGTACGGGTGACCAGATCATCTCTTTGCATACGGTCCAGCAAACCCGTCATGGTTGACGGTTCCAGTCCAGCTCTTTTTCCCAGTTCGATGACTTTTAATCCATCTTCCTGCCACAGGCTCATCAGCACGCACAAATAAGCGGGTTTGACCTGTTTTACCCCTGATTCGATGAATTCTCTTTTTAGGGCTGAAGTCACCGCCAGACTGACACGTGAAATCAGATAATAAGGACATTCTTTAACGCTATTTAAGGTCATATTTCTCACCTTTTTACACTTATACGAATTATACGTATCCGAAATATTTCAACGGGTCAAGTTTTTTCCCCATATCTGCTGACGCATTTTATTGAACATGATATGGCTTAAATTGCATCTTCTCGGTATATGTGATGAACATTTTTACCTGAAACGCGTATCATGTGATGAGGCGAAAACTGAACTTGATCACAACCGCCGGTGTTGTCTATGATGTTGATGCAAAAAGGAGGAACCTTTAAATGACGGGTAAAACAATCAAAGCGCTTCGCGTGGGCCAAACGGCCCGATTTGGCAAAACCATTTCTGAATCAGATATCTATTTGTATGCGGGGATCACCGGTGATCAGAATCCGGCGCATATCAATGAGTCGTACGCCCGGGATACCTTTTTTAAAACCCGCATCGCTCACGGCATGCTGTGTGGCGGATTGATATCGACGGTCCTCGGAAATAGACTGCCGGGTCATGGAACCATCTACATTCGTCAGGAATTGAATTTTTTAGCACCGGTGCGAATCGGCGATACGATTACCGCGCAGGCCGAGGTGACCGAGATTATGCCTGCTAAAAACAGAGTGCGTCTCAAAACAGATTGTATCAATCAAGATGGGACCCGGGTCATCGAAGGCGAGGCGGTTGTTAGTCCGCCTAAGCGGCCATCGAAAACGAAGATCTGAGCTTTGCATGAAAATAAATGAGAATCTTTTTAATATTTAAAACGAACAGGTTCGCATAAAAACAGTGTACAAACCATTTTACTTAAAACATATATCGGATGATGATCTTGCTTATTTCTCATCTATTTTCACCCGGAGGGCGAGCCGGAAGCTCCCATATGCTGCGTTATTAAGGGCTCGAAGTAGTATACTACGACTTCGCCCTTAAATGCCTTGCCTATGGAAGCCTCCGGCTCGTGCAAAATTCAGGGAAGACCCGAGTTTTGGATGAAAACAGATATTATTGGATTGAGATAGAAATCCACTGAGACAGAAAGCAACACAGGAGGGAGCAATGAACCGGGACGATATCGTAAAAAAGATCAAGGATGCCTTGGTTAAAGGTGAAATCTTTCCCTGGAATGCCGAAGATGAAGCGGCAAAAATGGGTATTTTGGTTCCTGAGAATATCGTTGTGGGGACCATGGCTCGGCGTGCCTTTGTCGAGGAAAAAAGCGGTCATAAATTCTACCATATTGTCCTGCCTGAAAACCCCTATCATACGGCTTACCGGTGTCCGAAAGACGGCACGCACTGGACACTTGCAGCGGATGATACTTACATGCGGTGCGGTATGTGTGCAACGCCATTGGAAGTGCTGCCAGAAAACGAGCGTCACAAACCACTGGTCAACAATTACATCGGCGGGGTGGAAGATTATTACAGCTATGCCGGGGAAGTCACCGTTAGCGGGGAGGTCAAAAAAACATTTCAGAATATCCTCTGCTGGGGCCCGGGAATCGGGCACCTGGGCATCAGCGTGGGATGCTTTAGACTCAATAAATACGGCGCCATTGAGGTGAAAGTGTCGGATTGGGGGATTGCCGCCAGAAATTTGGCGTTCGTGTTTGATACCGAAGACCAGCGCGACAAAGCTCAGTTGCTGATCAAAGAGAATCTTTCCGATATCATTGCCCAAATGACGCGCACCTATCTTTCCGCATGGAACGGAGAGGTATTTGATGTTGATTTTCTAAATAAACAACATCACGCCGATCGCATTTTGCACTGTTGTTTTTACACCCGCTTTTCCGATCACCGGGGTCACGGCCAGACGTCCCATTCAGCGGGAATGGCAAAAAATCTAATCGACGATCTATTTAAAAAAGAAAATATCAAATGCCGGCTTTCGGTTGTTGGGATGGGAAGGGATGGCGATCTTAAACCCTCACCGCGAAACCGACGGGGAAGATATGTCTCTGCCCAGCAAGCTATCCCCATTGAAGAATTCGAACGGCTGATCGAACGTCCGATCGATGATTTTCTATCCTACATCGAACTCGACCGACAAGGCGTCTTGGAAGAGATTGGATGGCCGGCATATACCGGTATGGGAGGGGAAATTATCCCCGCCTTTTACCGCACGATGAAAAACAATCCCCGACCGTATCTGGTTTCCTGTTATCAAAAGGTTTATGCCTATATCCGTGGAAATGATATGATCTTTGGCGTTGAGTTGCCCAATGTCGAGGTGGGCATTACCTCGAGTCCGGAAGGCATCATATCGCCGATGGCCAGAGAGGCCCTGAAAATTGCCGGCATTCACAGTGCCAAAGAATTTGCGGCCGCTGCAGCGGCGATCACCCTGGGGGGTGAATTTAATTTTGCGGTCCGCCATGTTCAGGAAAAGATGTATACCGGAAGATAAATGGACCTAATATCGGAAAAGATTTCGTATCCTGCCGGTGATATAAACGTTCCCGGCTGTTTATGCTTGCCGAAGGATAAAGTTGCCTGTGCAACGGTGATCCTTTTTCATGGCAGTGATGGCTTTAAATCCAATCATGAAATGATCGCCCGCAAGCTCGCTAAAGAAGGATTCGCTGCTTTAGCGCCGAGCTGGTTCGGCCAAGCGTCGCCACGCTCACAGTGGAGCGAAGTGCGCACTGAAGATATTCTGCAGGGGGTTGCTTTTTTAAGACAACTGCCAACGGTTGATGCAGACAAGCTCGGACTGTTGGGCTTTAGCCGGGGTGGTGGTTTGGCGCTGATTATGGCGTCGCTGATTCCGCAATCCAAAGCGGTCGTTAATTATTTCGGGCTGACCGCCTGGAAAGGCGGTCTGGAAGAATTTTGTCATCTGCCGCTGAACAAACCTGAGCCGCTGGATTTTATCAAAAACCTGCCCTGCCCGGTGTTATCTTTGCATGGAAAAAAAGATACGGTCGTTCCCGTAGATAATACATTGCAACTGGATGCCGCCTGCAAAAAATACGGCATCGATCACACCGTTAAGCTTTACCCCGATGCCGATCATTCTTTCATCTGGCCCGGCGACAAGTATCATAAAAACGCTCATCTGGATTCATGGCTGAAAACGCTTGAGTTTTTAAAAACCAACCTTACGACCCTCTGAAGCTCCATCAGCCGTGATGAAAGATTGTGTTTTTCGAAAGCATGCTTTGCAATGGGATACAGGTTTTGATCTAGCGCTTCACATGTGATACGGATTTTATTTTATAAAACGATTCGAAACCCATTGATGAAACATCGAACATCAAGAATATGCCGCTTGAACTTATTTAATCTGTTGAGTCGAATGCAATCTTACCGTCTATAAACCGGGTTCTTTCAATATGATCCATAATTTTAAACTCAGAGGAGAATAAACATGGTTACCACAAAGCCGGTTGACACCCGAGAGCCAAAGATTACACGGGAAGAAATTCTATTGCTTCAGGATGATAATTTTAATCCGAACAATGTGTGTGTGGTTACCGGTGCCGCTACCGGAATTGGGAGGGCAACGGCCATTGCTGCGGCGGCCAATCATTTAGTGGCGGTGGGGTTGGACATCAACGCGGAAGAGGGGCATAAAACCTGCAAAATGGTTGATGAAATCGGAGGCCGGATGGTCTTTATCCAAACCGATCTGACCCAAGATGCGGATATTGAAAATGCCATTAGGGAAGCAGCCAAACTGGGCACCATAAAATATCTGGCCAACATTGCCGGTGTGCAACACATTGATTCCGTCGATAATTTTCCGATGGAAAAATATGATTTGATGCAGCGCCTGATGCTCAGGGCACCGTTTTATCTATCCAAGCTGGCGATTCCGCACATGAAAAAAAGCAAAGACGGTGTTGGCGTCATCGGCAATATGGCCTCGGCCCATGCCCATATCTGCACCAAGAACAAGCCGGTTTATAACATTACCAAATTCGGTTTAAAAGCACTGAGCCAGTCGATTTCGGCCGAAGGGGAGGGGGCGATTCGTTCTTTTACGCTGAGTACCGGCTTCGTCAAAACACCGCTGGCATTGAATCAAATCCCGGCCCAGGCCGAGCAGCGCGGCATCACCCAGGAGGAGGTGGTCAGGGATGTGATGATGGGCAAATCCCGCATCAAGGAAATGATGTCGCCGATTGAAGTGGGCAACCTGTTTATTTTCGGCTTCTCTAAATTCGCCAAATACCTCATCGGCGGGGATATGCTGTTTGATGGCGGCATGGTGCTGACCTACTAAACAGAAGACAGCCTGCGACGAGCGAAATCGAGCCGATGACAGACTGCAGAGGGTGGAAAACAGAAGACAGAAATCAGCGGACAAGAGCAGAAAATGCATATTGGCCGACAATCCTCGACTAACGTCTGGTGTTTGTGTTTGGCATAAGTCTTAACCTAATTTTCAAATCCTCTCTAAAAGATTTTATTATAAATACAGGAGACGGCGCCGTGCTTAAGCCTGGCAATACCTATGAAGAGCTGGTTTCCAACTTCCACTGGGAAATTCCAGAGCATTACAACATCGGGATGGACATATGCGACAAGTGGGCCGAACAAGCCGACCGCCTGGCTTTAATCTATGAAGACATCAACGGTCAGATAAAAAAATACAGTTTCCGGGATTTGAAGCGGTTGTCCAATCAACTGGCAAACGGTCTTCAGGCAAATGGCATCGGCGTGGGGGACCGGTTTGGAATACTGCTGCCTCAGTGTCCCGAAACGGCCATCAGTCACATTGCGGTTTACAAAATGGGCGCAATTGCCATTCCGCTTTTTACGCTGTTTGGAACTGATGCTCTCCAATATCGGTTGTCAAACAGCGAAGCCAAAGGAATTGTAACTGATGCCGCCAACCTGCCGAAGATTATAGAAATTTGGGAAAACCTTCCTCACCTGACGGTGGTGGTCGTCACCGGCGGTAAAAAGCAAAAAAGGATTCTGCATTTCTGGGAACTGATTGAAAAAGGATCAACGGATTTTAAGTCCGTTCAAACCAAGGCTGACGATCCGGCTTTGATTATTTACACCTCGGGCACCACCGGTCCGCCCAAAGGCGCTCTGCATGCGCAGCGGGTGCTCTTGGGTCATCTGCCGGGGGTGGAGTTTCCCCACAATTTATTCCCCAAAGAAGATGATTTATTCTGGACCCCGGCCGACTGGGCCTGGATCGGAGGGCTCATCGATGTACTCTTTCCCAGCTGGCATCATGGCATACCGGTTCTGGCATATCGCGCGAAAAAGTTTGACCCTGAAGAGGCCTTTCATCTGATTGCCAAATATGGCGTGCGCAATGCGTTTATGCCACCGACCGCGCTTAAATTGATGCGCCAGGTTAAAGATCCCCGCAGGCGGTATAAATTCAAAATGAGAACTATCGGGAGCGGCGGCGAAACTTTAGGGGAGGAGCTTCTAGACTGGGGCCGGGACGTATTTGGATTAACCATCAATGAATTTTACGGCCAGACCGAAGTCAATCTGGTGGTGGGCAACTGCGCTGAAATTATGGACAACTTGCCCGGCTCCATGGGCAGAGGCATCCCCGGGCACACAGTGGCGGTGGTGGATGATTCGGGGCAACCGGTAGCTTCGAAGATAACGGGTGAGGTTGCGATTCAGCGGCCCGATCCGGTCATGTTTTTGGAGTATTGGAAAAATCCTGAAGCCACCGCAGATAAGTATGTTGGGGATTGGTGCCTGACGGGTGATCTGGCTAAAAGAGACGAAAACGGGTATTTTTGGTTTGTGGGACGCAAGGATGATGTGATTACCAGCGCCGGCTATCGGATCGGACCGGCCGAAATCGAAGATTGTTTATTGAAGCACCCGGCCGTGGGCATGGCGGCTGTTGTCGGAAGCCCGGATGAAGTGCGTACCGAAATTGTAAAAGCCTTTATTGTCCTTAAAGCCGATGTTGCTGCTGGTGCTGATGTCGCAGCGGATATCAAAAAATTCGTCAAGGTTCGGTTGGCAGCCCACGAATATCCGCGTGAAATTGAATTTGTCGATGAATTGCCGATGACCGCCACGGGCAAAATTATGCGCAAGGATTTAAAAGCACTGGAAATTCAGCGGAAGTCCAAATGATTTTATTTTTCTGGAGAGCATAATAAAAGTGACAACTGTTTTAAAACCTTACCCCTGTTTTTCATTTTGGTTGCGATCAATTAGGGTTTAGCTTTATTTTTGGGTCTTATTGGGATAAAAGATCATCTGCCGTATAATGAGGCGTTTAGCCGTCTTCGAGATAAAATGTCAGAAACCACTGAACTGATAATCGGAATCGGTGTCCTGATTCTTGTCGTCGCTTTGACGAGAAAATTTCATGCCTGGCGATTTAAACGGGCGTATATTTTCATCATCGATGACCTCAAAAAAAAGGGAGCTTACAGTGCCTATTCGGCGGTTGAGCTTCCCTATGCAAAGAAAAATCCATTACAAATGGGCATCAGGCAGCATCGCCCCCAGGCGCTTGATCATCTCATCATGGAAAATATTGTCGGCAAAACCGAAGATGGTAGATACTATTTAATTCAAAAAAACATCGGTTCCTTCAACAACCCATAATTTTATGAATTCTTTTCTCATACGTTCAACCTTCGTGCAAAAGTATTTGAAAGAAAATAGTCATTAAATTAACCTGAGTTACTGTTGTAAACCCGAAAGAAACCCATACTCATGCATTTTGTGATTGATGAACTTATCTTAAAACTTTTGGTTCTTGTTGCGAGAGTCCCGCGGCGGGATTTCACTTCTTGATTTTTTAAATTAGGGCTTTCAACAAGGCTTGCACGCAGCATTTGGGCACTGGATGAGAGTTTGAAGACAAGTTTTACCACAGGGACATAGAATCCAGAAACAACTGCTTGAGGTCTTCGGCACTTGCCGGCCGGGGCGACAGTTTGGTCACCCGGTGCTGGGGCAAGGTCCCTTCCACCAATTTATCCACATCATCCGGGCCATAACCCACCGCGCTGAGGCCGTTGGGCATACCCACATCACGCATCATTTCGACGATCGTACCTGCCAGCACCTCGCCTGCGTCCTCAGGCGGTGTACCTGAAATATCTTTGCCCATCAATTTGGCGGCATACAGATGCATTTCCGGATTGGCTGGCGCCGTAAAACGGAAAACCGCCGGGGCGTTCAGGACAACCGCCATTCCATGGGGTACGATGGGCTGACCCGGCGGATACCCTTCGGGCGCATAGTCGCGAACCATGCCCGAAACAGGATATGACATGCCGTGTGCCAGATGAACACCGCCGTTGCCGAAGCCGATACCCGCATAGGTGGCTGCCAACAGCACCTCCCCGCGGGCTTCGTCATCGGAAGCATCTTCGACGACGCGGACCAGATGCTGAGAGATCATCTCAATCGCCCGGGAGGCCCAGATGTTGGAGATCGGGTTGGATCCCTGATACGCCGGGCGCATTTTGGGATGCTCGGGCGCCGGGCGCCGGTCGTAGGGTAAAGCGGTTAAGGCTTCCAGCGCGTGGGTTAACTGGTCCAGTCCGGTGCAGGCGGCGATCATCTTGGGAAGCGTCCGGGTATTGTTGGGATCGACAACACCCTTGATCGGCCGCAGAGCGCGATGCGCGATTCCGGTTTTGGCGTTCATTTCCAGAAAATCAAAAATGGCCACACCGGTGGTTTCACTGCCCGTACCGGCCGTCGTCGGAACCGCCACCAAAGGCTTTAAAGGTCCGGGGACCGGTTGACCTTTGCCGATTGGCGGATTGACATAGGTCATAAAATCTGCCGGGTAGGTTGCATATAAATTAGCGGCTTTGGCGGTGTCCATGCTGGACCCGCCGCCGACAGCGACAAATCCGTCGAAATTGCCGTCTTGGGAGAACTGAATGGCCTCTTTAAAAGAAATATCCGTTGGCTCCACACTGGCCTGATCATATAAGACGGCATCGATGCCATGTTTACCCAAGGCTTCAAGCGTCACGGCAACAGGTTCTTTGTCTGACAGATTGGGATCAGTAACCACCATCACACGCCGGGCACCCTGTTCTTCCATATCCCAGCCAACTTCGCCCGTAACCCCCGGACCATACTTGATACTGGATGTGTCCATCGAAAAAGCCGTTTCTAATTTCATGTTGTTTTCCTTTCGTCACCTTTTCAATTGACGATCGCCGTTTAACTCAAAGCGTAAGGCCCCCCGGTGTGAATGCTCAATTTAACTGGTCAGCTCTGTGGATTGATGAAACTTCTGGCAAGATTTACGGCTTCAGCGGCGTCTTTGCCGAATGCGTCGGCTCCAATTTTTTGGGCAAATTCGGCACTCAACGGAGCACCGCCGACCATCACTTTCACCGCCCCGCGCATCCCTCGGGCGTGCAAAACGCTGATCACATTTTCCATTTCCGGCATGGTGGTAGTCAACAGGGCAGACAAACCTAAGACTTGCGGTTGAATTTCGGTGACCTTGTCGACCACATTCTCGACCGTGACATCTACCCCCAGATCGATGACCTCAAAGCCGGCGCCCTCCAGCATCATGCCGACAAGGTTTTTCCCGATGTCATGGAGGTCTCCCTTCACCGTACACAGCAC
>JASFTL010000122.1:0-9468 GCA_050053555.1 Desulfobacterales bacterium | reverse complement strand
CTTCGGTGAAGCCCCGGTCCTGATGGATCCGAATACCCGCAAGGTACGTGCGGCCACCAAAAAAGATGTTGACGATACCGTTCGATTCATCGATACGCTTGAAAATGTCGTCGGTTGGGAAAGGCCTTTGACCGCGCAGGATCTGGATGAGGATATGGCCAGCATTTATAATGCCTATTCTTTTTATACCCATTCCTCAAAACACGGCTTCTTGGGCATTTACAACCTCGAACAATTTGATGCGGCCGTCAAAATGGGTGCTGTTTTGGCAGGAGGAGAGGATAATCTCAGGCACAGCCCGTTGTTCACGTGTTCGGCGGACCCTGTCAGCCCGTTGGTGCTCACCGAGGAGCCGACCGATGTTTTAATTGCAGCCTGCGAGTTCGGAGCGCCTATAAAAATCAACCCCCTGGGAATGGCCGGCGGTACCACCTGCGTTAATATGGCCGGCACCCTGATCACACACAATGCAGAGGTTCTGAGTTCGATTACATTGGGCCAGATGGTCAAAAAGGGAGCGCCGATGGTATATGGCAGTTCAACCAGTATGATGGACATGAAAACGACGTTGTCCGCCATGGGGGCCCCGGAGATGGCCATGATCAGCGCTGCAGCCGCCAAACTGGCCCAGTTTTATCAGATGCCTTCCTGGGTGGGTGGCGGGTAGGTGGATAGCAAACACCTCGATGCCCAGTCGGGTCACGAGTTCACCCTGACCGCCATCGTTCCCGCGTTGGCAGGTGCCAACATGATTTACGGTGTCGGGATGCTCGACAGTGCTTTGACCTGGGATTACGCCTCGGCCTTATTGCAGAACGAATTCATCGAGATGGTTTTGAGGGTCGTCAATGGCATTCAGGTTTCAGATGAAACCTTTGCCATGGATGTGATTCGAGAAGTCGGGCCGGCCGGTGAGTTTATCACCCACCAGCACACTTATGACAATTTTAAAAAACTGTCCAATCCAAAATTGATGAACCGCGACAACAGGGAAAATTGGGAAGCTGCCGGTTCACCGGATATCGCTGAATTGGCCTATGAGAAATCGCTCGACATCATTCAAAACCACAAGCCAAAGCCGCGGCCTGATAAAGTTCAGAAAGAATTGGATGGGATCTACGCCGAATATGAAGCTGCTGTTGCGGAGCGCAAAGCCAAAGCCAAAGCCGGATAAAACGATCCAATTCGAATCCGTTCTTCCCCTTATCTCAAGGTGTATCAAATAATGAATTTAGTCACCGGCGCAAGTGGATTTATCGGAGGGCGAATTGTACATGCGCTCTGCAAACGAGGAGAAGACGTCCGCATCCTCGTCAGACCGGGCGCGGACTTGAAAGGCCTTTCGCATCTTTCCTGTCAAGTGGTCGCTGGAGATATTCTTGACCAAAACGTAATTGAAAAGGCGGCAACCGGGTGCCGCTATATCTATCATTCAGCGGCGGTATATAAACTGTGGACCAGAAATACGAAATTGATGTATCAAGTCAATGTAGCAGGCACACGCAATGTTATCAAAGCCGGATTAGCGGCTAATGTGGAACGAATCATCTACACCAGTTCGGTAGCAACCATAGGCTTTCCCAAAAATGGATATGGGACGGAAGATACACCGGTTGATATAGAGGATATGGTCGGTGACTACAAGAGATCAAAGTTTCTGGCCGAAGCAGCTGCAATGGAATTGGTAGAGCAGGATGCCCCTGTAGTGGTTGTTAATCCGACCTATCCCGTCGGTTTGGGTGATCTTAAGCCGACACCCTCCGGACAGATGATTGTGGATTATTTAAAACAGAAAATGCCGGCCTACCTTGATACGGGTTTGAATGTTATCGATGTCGATGACGTTGCCGCAGGCCATCTGCTGGCGGCTGAAAAGGGCCAGGTTGGGCGTCGTTATATTCTGGGCAACACCAATTTAACGCTCAAAGAAATCCTAACGCTTTTGTCTGAAATTACGGGATTGCCCGGCCCGCGATTCAAACTTCCCTATTATCCGATTCTGGGCCTGGCATACCTTGATGCAAGCTTAGCACGCATGATTCCGGGGCGGAATCCGCGGGTGCCTCCCGACGGCGTAAGGATGGCACGCAAAAAGATGTTTGTCGATCCTTCAAGAGCAGTCACCGAATTAAACCTCCCCCAAACACCCCCCCGGGTGGCGCTGGAAAAAGCCGTCCGTTGGTTTCGTGACCATGGTTATGCATGATAGCCGGGATGTTGCAGGGAATTGTTCTTTTGCAATACGACTGTTTACGTTTAAATGAATTTGGGTAAATGGCGGTTTTGAAAGGGATTTTTTTGTTTCGGGTATGATTTGTATTCATAACGGACAATGGCGGGAAATACCACATTTTGGGCGTGTTCGACATCTTCAGGAAAATCAATTTCCGTCCATGGCAGGCCGCTGATATCTTCAAACCTGAAACGCCCCGCCAGGACCAGGGAGCGCATGATTTCGTCATAATTTTCTTGACGGCGCATGCCCACGCTGCGCTTTTTTATTTCTTGAATCAGCAAGGGTTTATCCCTTGGATCAATTTTAAAAAAACCAACGGACTCACCGATAAGATCGGCCGATCCTTTCCACCCTTTTAAAAATTCAACCGGCTTGCCATTGCGGATCGGAACCAGAACCGGGTCATCGTCTGCTGTTGAATAATGCCGATCGATCAGCAAAGCAGTGGGATGTCTGCTTTGCACTAATGTTTGCAGCAGATCCGAGGGGTAAATGACATCGCCGTCCATCAATAATAGCGTTCCTTCAGCCTTTTGAATTTGAGGCAATGAAGTATACACGCTGATGACACTGCCTTCCTCATAATGCGTGTTTACCAATTCTTGAATTTCAATTCCATATTTAATTTGTAATTTCGGAAGCAGTTTACCAATTTTTTCCCGCTTATATCCGGTGACGATAAACATTTTATGGATGCCCAGCCGGCTGAGACGGTCGGCGTGCCACTCCAGGATTGTTTTGTTTCCGAATTTTAATAATATCTTTTGCTGGTCAGCAAATTCGGGCCCCAGCCTCAAAGATCTTCCGGCCGCATATACAAATGCGTTCATTATGCACTCCTTTTTTCGCTCACGAATTTATGAACCCATCCTTGCAAGGGGGTTTCTTTTGAGTAAATGATTAACCAACCGATGGCGGCATACACCACCTCCCGACCTCGACGGATGATGGCGTATGTGATGCCGAAGGCATCCGGCAGACCTGCTGCCCGACAAAGAAATACGATACCCGCTTCTTGAACACCGATCGCTCCGGGTACAAACAGCCCTAAAAACTTTGCGACACTGACGAACGATTCAATTGCCAGGGCTTGAATCCAAGCCATGGGGATACCCAACAGATAAGCCGTCAGGTAGATTTCCACGGTATCGAATAACCAACCGATGAAGTATGCACCAAAGCTCAACGCAAAATACTTTCGGTCTGTGCGGTAAAATTCAACAATTTGTCTGTCGATGTGGTGCAAATGTTCATTTTCGGTTTCCAGAATGGCGAGTCGTATATGCAGTTTTTTAAAGAGTCGCCATAAGCCTCCAAACAATCCACGGATTTGCAGCCAGAATAAAACAATCACCACCATCAGCCCGACAATCAGAACAGCAAATATTCCTTTCCATAATCCCGGCGCTACAGAAAGAATTTGCCTAAATGCGATAGCGCCCAGCGCGATAAATACCAGCTGCGCCAGAGTTTGTACGGTTCTACCGACAACGATAGCCGATGCTGCGGTTGCCAGCGGTGTCCCTTTTTTGTTGAGAAGGTACGCTTTTAGCGCCTCTCCACCGATATAAGCGGAGGGGACAACGTTATTGAGGGCTTCGCCGGTCCAGCGGACAAGAAAGAGTGAGAAAAAGGAAAGCCCGGCGGTGGAATTCTTTCCAAATGCGAAATACCAGCCCAAAGAGTCTGCAACATATACAAAGCCATATGGGACCAATACCAGAGGCAGCCACCACCCCAAATGGCGAAATCCGGCGAATATCTCGGTGAGGCCTGCATGATAAATGAATCCGCCAAAAACACTCAGCCCCACAATTAAAATAAAATAACGGATGGCTTTTCGCATGTGGTTTTATTCACTTTCAAAGGGTTGATGTCGTGTTTCGGCAAGTTGAAGAATCAAAGCGGTCAACCAGAAAATATGCACCCCGATTGCCGCCAACCACAGAAACCAATCCAGCTGATTGAATAATGCCAGAAGCAGCAGCAAAACTGAAAAGTCGCGGTTTGTGGTGGAATCAATCAATTTCTGCAGCTTCGCATTTTGACGGTTTTTCGGCACAACCATTCCCCGGACGACAACTCCAAATGACAGTAATGCACCAATCACTGCGCTGATTCCTAGCAACAGAACCGGGGCCGATGACCCCTGCCGCTTCAATCCGATTGCGATAGCAGCGAATAGGGCGACATGCACGACTTGATCCGCACTGATATCAAGCCATTTCCCAAGCCGGGATTCTTTGTAGAGAATGCGTGCAATATCTCCATCCACGCAATCAATTATGGCTGATACCTGCAACAGCAGTGCACCTATAATTCCGGCCGCATAGTTCCCTAAATTAAAACAATAAGCGGCCCAGAGTCCGATCATCATGGAAATGACGGATATCTGATTGGGTGTCAGGGGGGCATGGATTAGTATTTTCGAAAGGAACCGACCCAGAGGCCGATTAACGGTTCGATCAACAAATCCGTCGGTTTTGCTGGTTAAGGAGCTCCATAGATGCCTTTCAGCCCTGCGGGCTGAGCGCTGATCATTGATGAGTTCGGCGACTCCCTTCGCAGAAACCCGGGTTAAATCCTTTAATGCTTCTTCAATACTGACGGAGGCCTGGCTAACAAGCCCGATAGGCAATGCCTCACCGTGTTGATTGACAAGCCGGCCGCGATATTGAATCATTCTAATAACATCGACGGGTTGGACAAGAATGTTTGCCGTTGCGAAAATAGTTGACTGATGGATGGAAGGGCGATCGCTAGTGCAATCAGTCGGAATCCCAAGTGCGTTGGCTCTCTGTAAATCTGGCAATTGATCATTACTTACGATTGTAATTGATTTACATCCAGCCCTGTGCAGACAAATGACAAGCCGGTCGAGGACGGTCAGGGCCGCTATTTTGATGGATGCAATTTTTGAGTTGCACAGAATTAATGCGTACAAATTTTTTTCCATCAAAAAACCTATACCCAGTTTTAATTCCTGCCGGTTATTCGCAGATCATTTAACTGCTTTAAGATACCGGCGAGCTCTACCCAATGCAATCAACGGGAAATAATGCCGATAAAGATTATAGTTGATCATGAATGCACGACCCAGTTCTTTTCCCTGCTGGAGTCGGTCATGAAGGTCATGGGTTGTCAGATCGATCTTCGCGCCGATTCTGTAACCGGGAAATCCGGTTCCGGTATAATGAGGCTCATTCCAGGTTCCTGCCCGTTGATGTGAAATTAAATAATAAACACCTCTTTCAATGGAATTCTGATATTCCTTCGTACCCACTGCTATCAGGGCCATCAAGGCCCATGCCGTTTGCGAGGCGGTGCTATGCCCTTTACCGCACAACCGATCGTTCACATAAGACCCGCATGTTTCGCCCCAGCCCCCATCGCCGTTTTGGTGGGAGAGAAGCCACTCGGCTGCTTTGCGGACATAATCAGTTGTCATATTTTCGCCAACAGCCTTGAGGGCGGGCAGCACGGCGGCGGTTCCATAAATATAATTGACGCCCCAGCGACCAAACCAGCTACCGTCCGGCTCCTGCTCAGAGCGGATAAAATTCACCGCCCTACGAACAGCCGGATGGGAAAGATCCATACCCAGCAAGCCAAAAGCCTCAACAACGTGCGAAGTTACATCGACGCTGGGCGGATCCAGTGCCTCGCCAAAATCGCAGAAAGGAATTTTCGTAATAAAAAACATGTCATTGTCTTTGTCGAAGGCTGCCCATCCGCCGTTGCGAGATTGCATGGCGATCACCCAGTTCTTTGCCAAACCAATCGCTTCAAGCAGCCGCTTCGGATTTTCGCTTACGGCAATCAGGCGCCTCAGGACGATCAATGCCACCGCCGTATCGTCCACATCCGGGTAGTTCAGGTTCGCGTGCTCAAAAGCCCATCCGCCGGGTTCGACTTCCTTGACTTTTTTCTGCCAATCTCCAGGGGCTTTGACCTGCTGCTGTAGAAGCCACTTGACTGCCTGCTGCATTACAGGCGACCGGCGATAGTCACATTCACATTCCTGCATCGCCATCAATGTCAGCAGCGTATCCCAGACGGGAGATTCACAGGCTTGAATATGAAGTGCCCCTTGTCTTTCATAGGACCAATGGGTATCGAGGGCGGCGATTCCTTTGCGCATCACCGGGTGTGAAATCGGGTAACCTTCTGCGCCCAGAGCCATTATGCTGTAAATCCAGGGCGGCTGTATTCCGCCCCAGGTGCCATCGGCTTCCTGATGCCTGATGATCCATTCCAGGCATGCTTTAATGGCCGTTTCACGTGTCGGGGTCAAGCCGATTTTCTGATAAGCATGCAATAGTCGATCTGCGGTTAAGAAGAATTTTGACCAAAAAAGCCCGTTGGCTTTCTTAGGCAAGGCATAATCCATGGCTGAACGGCCTTGTGGGAAAAGCTCGTCGAGTCTCGAATCGTCCGGCAATGGCCGAACCGCACGGCGAGCCGATAAGATGCTTAACGGCAACAGTGTTCCCCGGGCCCATGCAGAGAAGTTGTAAATATTAAAAGGAAACCACATCGGAAAATAAATCATTTCCGGTGGAACGTTCGGTGTTTTATGCCAAGACCACTCACCGATAAGCGCCAACCAGTATCGTGTAAACACACGAATCTTTGTTAAGCCACCATTCGCAAAAATCCAGTGCCGGGCCTTTTTCAGCGGTGCTGCTTCCGGCTGCATCCCTGCTGCTCTTAAAGCTGCATAGGCTTCCACCGTTGCATTGATATCGCCCTGCGGCGCATTATAATAAACCTCCCACGAGCCATCCGACCGCTGTTCATCCAGGATGCCCCGCACCAGCCTCGAGGTTTTGGGATCATCTCTGATTCCCAAAAAGAACATGGCAAGTAGCCATTCGGCTTCGATGCAGACATTGGATTCAAGAGTTCCCATCCAGTAACCTTCCGGACGTTGTCGGTCATCCAGCCATTGGAGTGCATCTTCAATGGCATTGTTCAGGGTTTTGACCCGATGAGTTCTTTCGAGTGCATTTCTAACAATCATCTTTTGGATCCTCCGGTTGGATATGCCATACAAGATCGATTTTCATTTGGTGGTAAGTCCAGGTGATTACATCCCCTTTCGATCTCATTGACACAAAAACAGGAGATTTGCTATCAACTAAGTCGGTAAGCGCGGCATTGAGCCGCACGATTATCATTTTAATTTCTTGACACCCCGCCAGGCATCAACTGCAGCGGCGATACAGGAAAAAGGCCAAATCATTAACCGATTGCGAAATGAAGCCAGTCAAATGAAACCTCCGCTGGGGATGGTTGTCGCCTTCGCTTCTGAGGCCAGAAAGCTGCTGGGTCGCGGGCGATGGCAAAGAAGCGAAAAGTTGATGACTCGCCGCATCCGTTTGTCTGACGGAACCGATCTTATTGCCGTACGCGCGGGCGTCGGCCTTGATAATGCGCTTATCGCAGCCCGTTGGTTGATTTCCGAAAATGTCTCAGTCTTGATCAACGTCGGTGTGGCCGGCGGCCTGTATCCCCATCTAAAAGCAGGTGATTTAATCATTGCCGATGCGGTCATCCAGCTGAAAGGTAAAACCTTGCTGGGGCCCTGGATTCCCGATGTCAATCTCGTTGCCCAATCGCGAACAGCACTCAATAACGCGCACATTTATCCGCGTTGTGGCACGGTTGTATCCAGTAAAGTGGCGGTATTGTCTGCTATTCACAAAGCGTCCTTATTTGAAAATACCCGATCGCTTGCAGTTGATATGGAAAGCGCAGCTGTTGCTCAAGCGGCCGAAGAAGCCGGGCTTCGATTTTTCATCCTGCGTGCAATCTGCGATCCTGCTGAAACTACGGTTGCCCGCGATTTGTCCAATTCACTCGGATTTGACGGCAATGTTCGACCACTGACCCTTTTTTTGAATCTGACGCGCAGACCTTATCTAATTTCAGATCTAATTCGTATGGGGCGGCATTATGCCATTGGTTCAGCCGCACTGCGTCACGCTTGGCATATATTAATTCAAAACCGTTTATTTTCTTCGTCTTCATAAAAGATTCTGCTTCAAAAGTTTTAACGGATGTTTTGCCGCATCCATTACGGCCGACGGCTCAAAACCACAATGGACCATGCAGGTGCTGCAGCGTGGATTTCGGCTGTGGCCGTACTTTTCCCATTCGGTATTTTCGATCAGTTCGCGATAGGTGTTTACATAACCGTCACTTTGCAAATAACAGGGCTTCTGCCATCCAAAAATATTGCGCGTGGGATTTCCCCAGGGGCTGCATTCATATTCCCGCGTTCCGGCCAAAAAATCTAAATACAGGCTGCTGTGATTAAAACGCCAATTTTTGGTTTTTCCGATTTTAAAAATTTTGCGAAAAAGTGCCCGGGTGTCCCTGCGCTTGAGAAAATGATTCTGGTCCGAGGCGGCTTCATAGTTAAATGCCGGTGCCACCGTCATACCTTCAACGCCGAGTGATGTTAAAAAATCAAAAAATCGGCTTACATTTTGTGGTGTGTCCCCTTCAAACAGCGTTGTATTGGTGGTTACCCGGAATCCGCGAGAGATCAGGAGACGAATGGCGGCCACTGCCTGATCAAACACGCCGGAGCGGCAAACAAGTTCATCATGCCGCTCTCTGAATCCATCCAGATGAATATTGAAAGTCAAATAAGCAGAAGGTTCAAAGCGATCGATTCGTTTCTCTAAGAGCAGGGCATTCGTGCACAGATAGACAAAATATTTACGAGCGACCAATTGGCCGATAATTTGGTCTATTTCAGGATGCAACAGCGGCTCACCACCGGCTATTGAAATCACCGGTGCCCCGCATTCCATAGCCGCCGCGAGACACTCCTGGACACTTAGTTGTCTGGCAATAATATCATTTGAATGGGCAATCTTGCCGCAACCCCCGCATTTCAGATTGCAGCGAAAAAGCGGCTCCAGCATGAGCACTAATGGAAATCGTCGTTTTCCGGTGAGCAACTGCTTGAATATATACAGTCCGATGCGAGTTTTCTGAACAGCAGGTATACTCAAGATTACCTCCCTTTAGAAAAACCAGCTAACCCCGCCCAGCAGTAAGATGGAATTGATCGCGTTGTTGGGTTGGGCGATGTCGGCATTGGAAAAGTGAAACCACTTCGCGTGCATGGTCAGTGAGATATCCTCCTTGAAAAAATGGTGCATGCCCGGACTAAATGGTTAGTAGAACTGAATAATGGTTGCTGTATATTCCGGCTT
>JASFTL010000121.1:0-9519 GCA_050053555.1 Desulfobacterales bacterium | reverse complement strand
ATTCATGTTGCCAAAAAATTTCATTAAATAATTTAATCTGAAATCTGTTGCCCTGCCATCAGTGATACCTTACACGTGAACGAAATACCTGAATTAAATTTCGTGTTTTCTATCTTTCGTGGTTTCGTGATTATTAAGTACAAACATCTTCATCATACTCAGGAATCTCTTTGCCCCAGATAGGCGAAAGCGAGCGCAGCCGTTCCACAACCGGCGGCAGTTTTTCAAGCACATAATCGATTTCTGCTTCAGTGTTGCCGGCATCGATCGTAAACACGGTCGATCCCTGAGCCAGATCGACCCGCAGGCCGATGGCCCCGAGCACGGGTGAAGTTTTCAGCGCCTTGGAAGCACAGGCGGATCCCGTATTGGCATAGATGCCGTTCTGAGCCAGCATAAAGATCAAGGCTTCGCCTTCAATGGCCTCAAAACAAAAACTGGCATGACCGGGCAGCCGCTTCTCGGAATGACCGGTATAGGTTACTTTCTCGACTTTGGTCACAATACCATCCACCAAGCGGTCTCTTAATTTGCGAACATGATCTGCATTTGCAGGCAGCTCTTTCTGTGCCAGTGCTGCCGCCCTGCCGAATCCGATAATGCCGGGAACATTCTCGGTGCCGGCTCTTCTTCCGTTTTCCTGAATACCGCCATGGATCAGGGGCATCAATCTGACCCTTTTGTTAAAATAAAGCGCCCCGATTCCTTTGGGGGCGCCCAGAGAAGCACCGGAAAGGCTCAACAGATCGACATTTAAGGCACTGACATCCACCGGGGTGTTGCCGACCGATGCCACCGCATCGGTGTGAAAAACAACGTCTTTTTCTTTACAGATTGCCGCCAATTCTGAAATGGGTTCGATGGTTCCAATCTCGGTATTGGCATGCATAATTGAAGCAATAACCGTCTCCGGCCGGATGGCTTTGTACAGGCGTTCAGGATCAACCAGACCGTATTTATCCACCGGCAGAAATGTGGCTTCAAAGTCCAGGCGTTCTAAAAAGCGGGCGGAGTTTAATACGGAATGATGCTCAATAGAGGAGACGATGATGTGATTGCCTTTTTTCTGTTTGGCGAAAGCCACACCCTTGATGGCCAAATTATTGGCTTCGGCGCCGGATGACGTAAACACGATTTCGGCGGGTTCCGCATTGATGAGGCTGGCGACATTGGCGCGGGCTTCTTCGATGGCCGCCTTGACTTTCGAGCCCATGTCATAAACATTGGAGGGGTTACCAAACTGTTCTTTAAAGTAGGGAAGCATGACTTCAAGCACTTCTTTTCTGACCGGCGTTGCCGAAGCATGATCCAGATAAGCTCCTTTCATCGTGTGCTCCTTTACTTCTTCTTTTTGATATAAAATTTGTAATAATCGTCATTTTCTTCCATGCCGATAAATTCATGGCCGCACTTTTTACACCAGTCCGGGATATCCTCCAACGCCCCGTCGTAATCGGTCAGCACTTCCAGTACCTGCCCTTTTTTCATGCATTTCAGTTTATCGCCGGGTTCCAAGAGGTGCATGGGACACATGCGACACACCAAATCCAAAGATTCATCGGAATTTTGATACTTTACAAACTTCATTTAAGACTCCTTGATTGTTCCCATAAAAAAGCAAAAGGCTGCACTTTAATAATAATCAGGTAGATAGTAATGCTACTTTGTGGTGGTGTCAAGCAAAACGTTTTGAAACAGAATCCACATATCTGCAATATTATCAATTTGTTAAGATGATATTTCTGAAAGGTGTCTGCAGCGCATTATTATTTATAGGTCGGATGAAAAAATGAAAAGACAATGGGGATTCGCTAATTTCCTTTTAAAACATATCATTTTCAGATGGGTACTTCTAATTAAACCAGCCCGAAACCGAGCGCAAGGGCCAGTATGAACAGCATAATACCCACAAGGGTTTGGATGGCCCGCATGGTAATCTTTTGCAGCAGTCGCGAGCCGATAAAGGCACCCAGGAAGGCCGCCAGAGAACCCGCCACGACTAGCTCTATTCCACCCTGGCTTTTTAAAACCTCAAAGTCTCTGGCAAAGAAAGTAGCACCATAGACAAAAAGACGGGAGATGTCCACCACCACGGCAGATACGACCATGGATCCGATAAAAATCTCTTTGGGCAGTCCGGCACGTATTAAGAAAGCAGTGCGCAATGCGCCCTGATGACCCGATAACCCGCCGAAAAACCCGGATAAGGCCCCGCCCAGCGGGATATATTTGGGATCAAATGATAATTTTTCAAAGCTGGGGATAAACTCCAAGATGGCAAACATCATGATCAAAAACGCAATAACCAGTTTGACCGGGGTTATCGTACAGATTCTTCCGCCAAGCGAATACTCGGCCAGGGGCTCGACCCCGGAAATGGCGTTCAAAAGCAATGCGCCCATCATTGCTGCAAATGCCGCCGGAAGAGCAAATTTAAAGACGACACTCACATCCGCGTTTCGGCCCACGAGAAGTACTTTGAAAATATTGTTGGCCAGATGGACAATGGCGGTAGCCGCCACGGCCACCTCCACCGGAAAAAACAGCGCAAAGGCCGGCATCAGCAGCGTGCCCAGACCAAAACCCGAGAAAAGCGTCAGCGCAGAAACGCATAACGCGACCGTACAAATAATAAGGTAGCTCATCGGTTTTAGACAATCTCCTTTAACAGAATTTGGCAGATATCCTAATAAAAATACAGCATTTTTAATTGAAAAATACGGTGTTGACCCCATATCTATTTCATAGTTTTCCGGTATGAAATATTGACTTAAGTCAAATATTTATTTTCACTTTGCTGTTAGAAATTTGTGAACCTCATAAGTGTATCTTCACCAAAACCGACAACCAGAAACGCAAAACCACAAACCTGCTCATAAGCTGATATCATTACAAAAAAAGGAAACTCCATGCCGATCTTCAGTTATCTGGCATATCCAAAACAGGGCGCAAAAGAACAGCTGGTCAATGATCTTGCCGCACTGGATTTCTGCGAGGTGACACCGGCCCAAAATGAAGAAGTTTTGATCCTGGTAACCGATACGCCGGACGAGGAAACCGAAAAAAAACTACAGGAAAAACTGAAGGCCATAAAATCATTGGAGTCCCTTGGGATGACGTTTGGCCATACGGATGAGTAGCTTCTAACAAGAGGACACACAAAAGGAGCAAGCAAATGGACATTACCAGAAGACAATTCATCAAATCCGCAGCTGCACAAAGTGCCGTCGCTTCTGCTGCGGTACTGTTTCCGGGAATCAGTTTCGGCGCCTGGAAAAATGTCGCTGCAGGGGGGATCGAATGGAAAAAAACACCTTGCCGGTTTTGCGGCACGGGATGCGGCCTTCTGGTCGGTGTTTCCGGTGACCGCGCCGTAGCCGTCAAGGGTGATCCCAATTGTACGGTCAACAAGGGGCTGTGCTGCGTCAAGGGCTATCATTCCATCCAGATCCTGTACGGCAGAGATAGAGTCACCAAGGCGCTGGTCCGCAAAAACGGCAAGATGGTGGAAACGCCCCTCAAAGAAGCCCTGGACCTGGTGGCCAGCAAGATGCAGGAGACCATCAAAAGCCACGGGAAAGATGCGGTGGCCATGTATGGCTCCGGGCAATGGTCTATTACCGACGGGTACGTCAGCTCCAAGTTGTTTAAAGGCTGTATCGGCACCAACAATCTGGAAGCCAACGCGCGACTGTGCATGGCCAGTGCGGTAACCGGATTCTTGACCAGTTTCGGACTGGACGAGCCTATGGGCTGCTATGACGACATCGATCACGCCGACGTCTTCATTACCTGGGGCAATAATATGGCCGAAATGCATCCGGTGCTCTTCTCCAGGATGCTCGCCAACCGCAAAGCGAAGAATCATGTCAAGATCATCGATTTTGCCACCCGCACCACCCGCACCAGCCAAGCCGCAGACAAATCGATCATTTTCAAGCCCCAGACCGATCTGGCGGTGGCCAACTCCATCTGTTATGAAATCATTCGCAATCGCTGGGTCAACTGGGATTTTGTCAAAAAGCACGTCTCCTTTCACAAAGGCAAGACCAATATCGGCTACGGCACCCAGGATCATTTCAAGTTCAAGGACAAAGCCGAGACCGTTGACTTTGAAGCCTACAAAGCGTTTTTGGAAGATTATACCCCGGAAAAGGTTGAAAAACTGTCGGGCGTACCGGCCAAGGACATAAAATATCTGGCAGCGCTATTCGGAGATCCGGATAAAAAGATTACCTCCTACTGGTGCATGGGTATGAATCAGCATACCCGGGGAACCTGGATCAACAACCTGGTCTATAACTGCCATCTGCTGGTGGGCAAGATCTCCGAACCGGGCAATGGCCCTTTTTCATTGACCGGGCAACCCAGTGCCTGCGGAACGGTGCGCGAAGTCGGCACCCTGACCCATAAGCTGCCCAAAGGCGTGGTCATGAAAGAAGGCGCCCGCAAACTGGCCGCCAAGATCTGGGACGTGCCGGTGGAAAATATCGATCCCAAGCCCACCTATCATACCGTCGAAATGTTCCGGGCGCTGGATCGCGGAGATATCCGCTTCATGTGGATTCAGGTGACCAATCCCATGGTCACGATGCCCAACCTGAACCGCTACCGGGACGGCGCCAAAAAAGACGGGCGCTTTATTGTCGTGTCTGAAATATATCCCACGCCCACCTATGATGTGGCCGATGTGATCCTGCCGGCCGCCCTGTGGATCGAGCGCGAAGGATTTTTCGGAAATTCGGAGCGACGCACCCAGCACAATGAGCAGATCATTCCTATGCCCGGTGACTGCATGAGCAATACGTGGCAGATCATCGAGGTGGCCCGCCGACTGGGATTCGAGAAACAATTTTCCTGGTCCGAAGAAACCTATATCGAAGACATCTGGAATGAATACATCCAGTTCCACGACAACCCCAAACACCGCATGGCACCGTATAAAGAACTTCAAGCCAAATCCGGGATCGTTTGGCCGTATGTCAACGGGCTGGAGACCAAATGGCGCTATAACGCCAAATATGATCCGGCCGCCGAGGGTGATTCCTTTGATTTTTACGGCAAGCCGGACCGCAGGGCCTGGATATGGTTAAGGCCCTACGAACCACCGGCAGAGTCACCTGACAGTGAATATCCCCTCTGGCTCAATACCGGCCGGATTTTAGAACACTGGCATACCGGTTCCATGACCCGGCGCGTGCCGGTCCTGCACCGTGCGGTCCCTGAGGCCTACGTGGAAATCAACCCCGATGATGCTTCCCGTTTGGGGATTACCAACGGCACCAAAGTCAAAGTCTCATCCCGTCGGGGATCGGTGACCATGAAAGCCAGCATCAACGGCCGCGGACGCCCGCCGCGGGGCATGGTTTTCGTGCCTTTCTTTGATGAAAGCTATTTAATCAACGAGGCCACTTTGGATGCGTTTTGCCCCATATCCAAACAGCCGGATTATAAAAAATGCGCGGTTAAACTGGAGAGAGTCTAATGGAAAAACCAAAGCATAAAGAGGATCAGAAGGTGGGCAAGGTTTTTCTGATATTTGCCGGGATCTGCATCGTGGCGTTGCCGCTGATCGTGTTTTCGGCCTTTTCATCCGCACCGCCGGAGATGGAAACGACCGTTGCAGAAACCCAGGATATGGACTTTGATGATGACGGAAAAACCATCTTTGTAAACTATGATCAGATATCCGAAGACTATCTGAAAGGCACCTCCACCGCACGCACACTCAGTGAATACTACTCCCGCAGACAGTATCCCGGGTCACCGCCGTTTATCCCCCATAAGGTCGAAGAACCGGATTTGGCTCCGCTCGAGTGTCTGACCTGTCACGCCCGGGGCGGCTGGACGGAAGAACTTAAAAAGAATACGCCCATAACACCCCATCCGGAGCAGGAGGCCTGCCGGCAATGTCATATTACCGTGACCGAGGCCGAACTGTTTGTCGAAACCGACTGGATGAGCGTGGCACCGCCCCGTCTGGGGCGCGCCTCCCTGCCCGGCGCGCCGCCGCCCGTCCCCCACGATCTTCAGATGCGCGGCAACTGCGTCGCCTGTCATGTGGGGCCGGGAACGGTTGCGGCCATTCGGGTGGAACATCCGTCACGGGGCAATTGCAGGCAGTGTCATGTGCCGGAAACCAATGTGCCGCCGTGGCAAAGACAAACCAATCCCGGCTAAACATAAATCCAGCATGAAATTAAACTTCTGGAATTTTGTTTGGCCGGCAAATTCGAAGTACGAAACCCTAAAGCCGAAACAAATCCTAAATTCGAATGTTCCAATGACAAGAACAAAAAAATCTTTGAACCTTACTCAATCACAATACTGTTTCGGTTATTTGAATTTTGGACATTTTAAATTGTTTCGCCCATTTAATTAAATCAGGCGATATTCGAATTTCGGATTTAATTGTTCTAAGCGGTTATCAGTTCGAACAGAAACCAGGATTAAAAAGTGAATATTTCAGGATTGATATGAAAACACCTACACTAAAAAAATGCTTGGGGGGCATCTTGTTGGTCGCGCTGCTTATTCTGCCGCTGGGGAACGCTGATGCGTCCGAGGGCGGCATCGTTCAAATCTACAAAAATGCAACGGCCCCCTTTGATGCTGAAAAGCAGGTCGATGCGGCTCTGTCGCTACCCATACCTTCGGTTCTGGTGACCGAAAGATACCGGGGAAGACGCTTTTGGACCGAGACCCGCAAAGACAAAATGCAACGCTTCAGCTGCAGTCAATGCCACAATAACAAACCGGTCCGTGTCGCACAGGCCGCTGAAATCGCTCACGGTCAAATTGTCCTCGATCACGGCAGCGAGGCACGGCCCCTGTCCTGTTATACCTGTCACAAAAAAGATGAGCGTGATTTTTTGATAACCGAACAGGGCACCAAAATCGATATGGATCACAGCTATCAGATGTGCGGCCAGTGCCACTTCAGGCAGAAAAAAGATTGGATCGGTGGTGCCCACGGCAAGCGCATCTCCTACTGGGCCGGCCAGCGGGTGGTTAAAAACTGCACCAGTTGTCACGATCCCCACTCGCCTCTATTTAAGAAGCGCTGGCCGGCAATATATTCACCTCCTTTAAGTAAAAGCAAATAGGGAAACACCATGGATCCCCAAAAAGATAAGATCTGTCAGAAGCCAGAGGCTAAAGACTGCCAACAGACCAGCGCATGCGGACGACGTGGTTTTCTGAAAGGGGCCGCAAAAGCTGCTGCCATCGGTGGTGCTACAATGCTCGCCGGATGCGGCGGCGCTATGCTGGGTTCCAAAGAGGAGCTTTCGTTGCGCTGGAAGGAATACTTTAAAAAACATTACCGTCTGATGACCCCGGAGGAAAAAAATGAGACGGTCCGGCGCCTGGAGCAGCTGGCCAAAATTAAGCGTAACGTCAACGTCCAGATGAGCTCAACAGCTCCGATCGATGGTGTCTTGTTCGGCTATGCTTTTAACGTTACGCGTTGTGAAGGGTACATGGAGTGCGTGGCCGCCTGTGTAAAGGAAAACAATCTCGACCGCAAATCCAACATGCAATACATTCGTATTTTCGAGATGGAACACGGTCAAATGAGCCCCGAGGTGGGCAACGCCAAATACTATCACCAGGTACCGGTTGAAGACCATTTCTACATGGGGGTGCAGTGTTACCACTGTCAAAACGCACCCTGTGTCAAAGCCTGTCCGACCAAGGCCACCTGGCAGGAACCAGACGGTATCGTAGTGGTGGACTATGACTGGTGCATCGGCTGCCGATACTGTATCGCCGCCTGCCCGTACTACGGACGCCGGTTTAATTGGAACGATCCGGTGGTCCCAAACGCTGAAATGACCAAAAAGCAGCACTACCTCGGCAACCGCATGCGCGGACGGGGACAGATGGAAAAATGTACCTTCTGCGTGCAGAGAAGCAGAGCCGGCAGGCTGCCCGCCTGCGTTGAGGCCTGCCCTACCGGCGCCCGGGTGTTCGGAAATCTCCTGGATCCCGACAGCGAAATCCGCTTTGTCCTCAAGCACAAGAAGGTTTTCAGGTGGAAAGAGGATCTGGGAACGGATCCCAAGTACTGGTATTTCATCGATTAAACCCGCAGAGGCCCTATGGAAACAACTCAGAAAAATATTATGACACACCTAACGTCTATTATCGCGGAAACAGCTGCATTTGTCAAAGATGTCATCACCTGGAGTCTGTCAGGCGGGCTGGTATATCAGATATATCTGTGCATTCTGGCCGCTTTGATGGTGCTGGGGGTCTATGCCTATTTTGTGCAGATAAAAGTGGGCCTGGCAGCCACAAATATGTCGGATATCGTCAGCTGGGGATTTTATATCGCCAATTTCACATTTCTGGTAGGCGTGGCCGCCGCCGCGGTGATGATCATTTTGCCGTCTTATATCTTCAAGGACAAAGACCTGCATAAGGTGGTCATAGTCGGTGAAGTGGTGGCCATCGGGGCGCTGGTGATGTGTTTGATGTTTGTTTTTGTGGACCTGGGAGCGCCCTGGAATGCCTGGCACATGATCCCGGTCATCGGGCTGTTTAACTGGCCGACGTCGCTGCTGACCTGGGACGTGCTGGTGTTAAACGGTTATCTGGTCTTGAATCTGATGGTGCCGGCCTATATCCTGTACTGTCATTATTACCACCGTAAACCCAAGGAAAAATTATATTTGCCTTTTGTGTTTATCTCCATATTCTGGGCTTTCGGCATCCACCTCGTAACGGCCTTTTTGTATCAGGGGCTGCCCGCCCGACCTTTCTGGAACAACCCCTTGATGGGTCCCCGGTTTCTGGCATCTGCTTTTGCGGCCGGTCCGGCGTTGATCATTATCGTCCTGGTCATCATTCAGACCACGACTTCGTTTCGGGTTGAAGATCAGGTCTTTAATAAAATCCGGCGCATCAGCGTGGTCGCCGCCATCATCAACCTGATCATGCTCTTTTCCGAGGTTTTCAAGGAATTCTATCTGCCCACCCATCACAGTCAGCCGGCCATTTACCTGTATTTCGGTCTCAAGGGCCACACCGCTCTGGTCCCGTGGATCTGGACGGCTATCGTCATGAACCTCATCGGCACCCTGACAATGGCCTTTAACCCGGGCAAAAACAATCCCCGGGTACTGGTTCCCGCCTGTATTCTGCTGTTTTTAGGGATCTGGATCGAAAAAGGCATCGGCTTGATCGTGCCCGGCCTGGTGCCTTCGCCCCTGGGAGAGGTTGTCAACTACGCGCCCAGCTGGGTGGAGGTCAGCATTACGCTTGGCATCCTGGCCCTGGGTATCTTTGTGGTCTCGCTGCTGCTTAAACCAGCGCTGATAATTGAGCAGCGCTACGAGGCAGAATAAAGCGCGAGTTGCGCTAAAGCGGGTTCTTAACACCATCCGAAGATAATAAATTTAAAAAGCCAATGATTGGGAGTTATTTACCGACATCATTGGCTTTTTTAATATTTTACGGGAGACTTTTTATTAGCTGTTTAAAAGCAAATCATCTCATAGGCGGCAGATTTGTAAC
>JASFTL010000120.1:0-9534 GCA_050053555.1 Desulfobacterales bacterium | reverse complement strand
CTTATGCCTGTATTCTATTCCTGAAAAAGCTAGTGCTTATTTTCTTACCCCTCCTGAAATTTGGTATTCAGACAAGAAAGGTAATACATATACTTTGGCAAACGGTTTACTGACAGTGCGAAGAATTAGTGATAACAATGGATTTCTTTTTAAAAAGGGTAATAGCCAAAACATATATTTCTGGAAAAATGGGGCTGATATTTTAACTGAAGCGTCGCAGACTGACTGGGAAAAAGCGAATCATGAAAGGAACCAATTTGGATATTATGACATGAATATTGAACTTCTATTTGGTGAAAAAATCTCTAAAGCCTTGATGGATTTGAAACTTCCTCAAGGATGGAGATGCTATGTAATTTCACCGACCTGGCATTGGAAATAAATCCCGATTTAGCAGGAAAAAAAGATGCTCAACCGACTAAAGGGCGTGTTCGAATCCTTTCAGCAGCATGAAGTTAAGTACGTTGTAATTGGAGGCATTGCTGCTGTTCTTTATGGAGTCCCAAGAGCGCCCTTCGATTTAGATATCCTTATTGAGGCCACCCCCGAAAACACCCGCCGCCTGCTTGATGCTCTCTTAGACGCTGCTATGGGTACCACATCCCTCACTGATATTGACGAAATCCTTTCAAACGAAATAACCATATTTAAAGATCGCGTCCGTATTGACGTTCAAACATCCACACCCGGCTTGCACTTCCAGGATGCATGGAAACGGCGCAATACCATGGAATATCAGGGACAGTCATTTTATGTCGCCTCGCGTAAGGATTTAATTTCCTCGAAACGGGCTGCGGGAAGGGATGTGGAGCTGGATGATGTGCGCTTATTGGAACTGCCCAATAAAGAATAAGATGTATAACCATGGCATGAACACTGAATGAGATTTCGCTGCGCTCAATTCCAGCAGGTTATGACAGCCGTTAGGGTATATGAAGCGCATGGATTAGGAGAACGCATTGAAATGGGTTCTTCCAGGCTTATATCACCGTTTTCCTTTGTCGCTGAAATTCCGCCTCAAATTCACGAAGGATGGGACCCGACATTTGCAGCGTTCAGTGAAGTTACTCGTGACCATGGAACTCAGTTCGAACTTATAGGGATTGCAAGGGGCATGGAAATATTTTTGAGGCTTCTCATTTCGAAAATTTCATTGAAATTTCATATTCCCTACTCAGGAACCCTATATGATCCTAAGACATTGAAGCGTCGCGTGACGGGCTCCCTTCAACAAGCTGTTTCCCTGGTTGACCAAAAATCCTTTGTTGTGGCGGTATCGTGACCTATCTCAAACCAATAATTGAAGATTTTCAGTGTATGGCTGGCCCTCAAAAAAAGAGAAATTTGCCTAAACTTGATTGACACCTTTACTTTATTATTCTAGCCTGTCGGTCAGGCTCTGAAGTTCCTTTTTCGCCCCCAGAAACTCTTGCGAACATAAATAAAATGGCCGTATCTTCTAATTCGAAAGAATAAACCACTAACATGCAACCTTGGGCTTCTGAAAAAGCGAGGAAATATCGATGTTAAAGACCGTTATGGCAGCGAAGCTTTCAATTTTAGCCATTCTGCTCCAATGTTTAATCGGATGCCATCAATCACATATTGAAAATAGGGAACAAATGTATCGCTTGGGTTTGGGCCCGCAATCAAAGGAGGCCATAGGCGAGCAGCGTGTTCTTATGATGGCGGTCCGGTTTCCTGATGTGAAACCAACCTTTCCCATTGAGCGAACTAAGAAAACGGTTTTGCAGGATCTAAACCGGTATGTAAAGGAACAGTCATATGGATTGACATGGGTGAAGGCGGATTTTAAGGGATGGATCCTGCTCCCAGATCCAATTGATGAATATAAGATTAGTCCATATAACTTTAGAGTCGATCGCTCAAAGATAAGGAAACTCATTAAAGATACAATGACAGCTGTTGAGGAAGATGTGGATTTTTCACAATATCACCATATACTTATAATTCCAGGAGTTTTTACCCGGCCTGGAAAGGGATATGGCATGATCTGTTATTGTGCCAACCCGGGAATGCTGTCAGGTGTCCGGAAAAACGCAAGATATGTTGAAATAAAATCTAAAAACGGAAGATCCTTTGATGGTGGCATCTTTGTCGGCGCAGAAACCGCCCATTTAGGTATGTTTGCCCATGATTTCTTCCATACGTTGGGAGGCGTACATCACGGCAAACGCCTTGTTCCATGACTTTACAATTTTGAGCGTCAGTCTGACGCTTCTCGGCTTCCAAGCTTCCATCATCATGCCATATACATGGGGCCGTGGGATATTATGTCCCAACATTTCATAGCGTATACCTTACCTCCCCCAGGAATTTCTTCCTTTACTAAAATCAGGTTGGGCTGGATATCCCAAAATCAGGTGGAAGTTGTCATGCCCGGAAAGACGCGTTTCATTTCTTTATCGCCTCTTTCCAAAGGGGGTGATACCCTTACCGTTAAAATACCGTTATCATCGGGCCGTTATTACCTAATAGAAAACCGTCAGCCTATAGGATTTGACACTGTTTTGCCTGATTCAGGTATCCTCATCTTAAGGGTCGATCCAATGGTTCAGGAGGGTTCCGGTACAGTGCGAGTTATGAATGCCAACCCAGCCGTCCCCAACTTTTCTCAGGCGACTTTTAGGCTTGATCGAAAAAAAGGCAATATTTTTATTGATAAAAAACATGATGTCGTCGTCATGCCGCTATGGAGTGCTGGCGAAAAACAAAATTTGCTCGTAACCACACAAGAGCAATCGGCAGATGCATTGAAATCAGCATTGATGATACAGGAAATTATGGACCGTCATCCGAAACCGCGGAATCAACAGATGGATCAATTGATAAAAAATTATGTTAGAATCTTTAGGAGGTACGATTTCAAAGGCTGCAGACAACAACTTACTAAAAAAAATCCGTCCTTGTAATATTTATGTTTACTTTGAATTCGGTTCCTGTAAGGGCCAATAGTGATGAAAATCCTTGGACTTCCTTTATAATTGCACCCAATAAAATGAATTACGAAAAATGTTCTGATATGGTCCATGATTCAATTATACCGCTTGCCATAATAATGTTCCGAAAAAAGGATGGCGGCATAAGTGTTGTCGCAAAAAAACGCCCCGCAACCGGAACGTTTTTTTTGACAACCACTATAACGGGCCGCAGGAACTAAAGGCCTGCGGTGAAAAGATCAATACGCCAACCCAAAAATTGCCTATTTCTAATTATGGGCTTTACGGAAAATTTTTGAAACTTTTAAGGGATATCAATTTTGAAGAAAGAATTGAAGTACTGGAAAAAATCGAAAATCCAGAACGAATTAGTGATAAATTTGGAAATTATATAAAAATTATAGACGCTCTCATAAAATTCGCAGAAGATCGCATATCAACTCAATAAAGCTGATATCCCGCTGGCGCGGGACTACGCTTCGCTGGCCCCATCGGCAGGACGAAATGCATAAGTGCATTTTTCGCGCCCAAGGGGTACAGCTTATTTCGCAGCCCGATAGCAAACTCTTCCTCAGGAACAAGAGAACCATCATGGAACATCAGTCGATCACCGCAAATGGGATTAACCTGCACGTCGTCCAGGCCGGCCCGAGCACCGGTCGATTCGTTATTTTGTTGCATGGCTTTCCTGAATTCTGGTACGGCTGGCGACGACAGATCCCATATTTGGCTGACGCGGGTTATCGCGTTTGGGCGCCTGATCAACGCGGCTACAACCTGAGCGACAAGCCAGATGGAATTGCAGCCTATACACTCGATGAATTAGGCGCTGATGTCATCAGTCTTATGGATGCTGCCGAGCGGGAAACGGCTCTTCTTATCGGGCATGACTGGGGTGCAGCCGTTGCTTGGTGGGTGGCGGCGAAGTATCCAGAGCGGTTCGAACGAATGGTGATTATAAATGTTCCGCATGGTGCCGTGCTCACAAAACATCTGCGGCGCAATTTTGCACAGATGCGCAAAAGCTGGTATATGTTCTTCTTCCAGCTCCCGTGCTTGCCGGAAGCTCTCATCCGAATGCAGAATTGGAATATGTTTGCCCGCGCCCTGAAGAACAGCAGCCGTCCCGATACATTTACGAATGACGACTTGGACATATACCGCCAGGCCTGGTCTCAACCGAAAGCCTTAACCTCCATGCTCAACTGGTATCGATCCGTCATGCAGAAGCCACCAACGCCACCAGATAACCTACGCATTACGGTACCCACACTGCTGATCTGGGGAGCCCAGGACAGATTCTTAGGGCGCGAACTGGCCCAGCCGAGCATTGACCTCTGCGATGACGGACGTCTTGTTTTTTTCGAAGAAGCAACCCATTGGGTGCAACATGAAGAAGCCGAGCGAGTCAACGAGTTGATCGATACCTTCTTGCGCGGCAACCTGAAAATCTAATGATTGTGCGCATTCATGCAGCAAACCGGACGGAATGCGGAAAGACTCAATCTTGGGCGGTCAAGAAACCAGGCGGGGCAAGCCGCGGAATAACCTCGCGGTTTTCGTAAAAGGCGGTGTAAGATTGTAATTTATCAGGCACGCCGCTCAGGCATACAATTAATCGTGATTTTGTTCGAAATGCTCATAAAGGAGACGCTATGAAAATACTTCGACATATCGGTTCGCTGGCCTTTGTGCTCGGGCTGTTTTCAGCCGTATTTATTGGGATACCATGGTACGTAATGATTGCCGATGATCCAGTCGTTCCCTGGTGGCTCAGGGCAGCGGTATTTTGCCTTTTAGGCGGTATTCTTCTGGTTCTGTTGACGGTGGCACTCGAACAAAAAAGAAAGCGGCTGTCACAAGTGAAAACAACAGCACCTGTGGCTGATACTTCGGTTTTGCTGTTGAATTCCGTTACATTACCGGGTCGAGATATTTCTGAGATTCTGGGTCTCGTCCAGGGCCATACGGTGTTTGCCATCTGGCTGGGAAAAGATCTATCCGCCATTGTCAGACTGATTGTCGGGGGGGAATTGACTGAATATACAGAAATGATGGGAAAGGCCCGGGAAACCGCTACGAGCAGAATGATTGCCCAGGCTGCAGACAAGGGTGCGGATGCCATCATCAATGTTCGTTATATGACAACGAGCGTTGTGGGAAGTGCAGCCGAACTTTTAGTTTACGGCACGGCCGTCAAGCTGAGCTAACTGTGTGCTTGCAGCTGACTGCTATTCGCTGAGGCTGAAGAGCGCCGTTAGGCTCATTGAGTGACCGCATATGAAGGGACGATTATTTATTGCCGGAATCGTGATGCTGGCGATTAGCCCATTGTTGCGACTTTTTGAAGCGATCATCAGAATAAAATACATGCCAGATCAATATGAACGCTTCTGGAGTGCTTTAAGCAAAGATATCTGGCTTATCAATGGATGGTGGGGCTATATCAAAACACCCATCGGAAAATGGGTAACCATTTTCATTTTTTCCTGGTTGGCGTTGGCGGCGGTATTTATAGTTGGATCGATTGTTTTATTTTATTTAAAAGATAATTAAGCATGACCCATAGGAGAACGTCGCATTCATACAAAATAAGAAAACATTCCTCATTGCCGGTGAAATTTAAAGGTCCCTTCATCTGGCATCGCCATGCGGATACCGATGAGGTTTCCATCACGCTTGAAGGAAAAATGTTTATTGAATTCCGTGATGCAAAAGTCGAATTGAAAACAGGAGATTTGCGTGAAAGCGACACCCGCTTCTAATCATTTATGGCTGGAAACATGGATGCAGGCGCATGAGATTGAGCTCTGGGGTGTTGCCGATCTGCGTGACTTCGACACACCAAAAGATTCAAATGGCCATAGCCAAAGATTCCCCTGTGCGCTTTCATGGATTATTCCAATGAACCCGCTAATCATGGCCGGCATCCAACACGGTCCAAATCAGGCTTATGCCGATGAGTACACCCGGGTCAATAACCGTATAAACGAAATTGCACGCATGCTGGCCGATACCCTCGAAAATCGGGGCTTTCAAGCCCTTGCTTTGGCTGCATCAGAGCGCACGGATAAGATAAATATCAAAGCAGACTTTCCTCACAAAACCGCCGCCACGCGAGCGGGATTGGGTTGGATCGGTCGTCACTGTCAGCTGATCACCCGTAAATACGGCTCATGGATTCGGCTGGGAACCGTTTTCACGGATATGGAAATCCCATTCGGGTCGCCGATGGAGCGTCATTTTTGCGGACACTGTACGCGTTGCATTGAGGCTTGTCCGGCAAACGCATTAAAGGGCAAGGGATGGTATCCGGGACTTTCACGAGAAAAAATACTTGATGTGCAGGCTTGTGACCGTTGGAAAAAGGAAAATTACATTCAATTTCACAGGGGGCACAACTGTGGAATTTGTTCAGCGGTATGCCCCTATGGTCTAAAAGTTTTAATGGGCAAGCCTTATAAATTAACCGCTTAATGATCACAAAAACTTGACATAATCAACTACAGAACGGAAGGTAAATCGCTGCCATTCACCAGCACGCCGGGAATTTAATATTTTATCATAAAAACAGGTGTCAATATGTTATTCATGGTCGTTGAGCGATTCAAGAACCACAATGCCAGGCAAGTTTACCGCCGGGCTCAAGAAAAGGGGCGTATGCTGCCCGATGGTCTTCAGTACGTTGACAGCTGGGTTGCGGCCGACCTGGATTGTTGCTTTCAGCTCATGGAGACCGAAAATCCGATGCTCTTTGGCAAATGGATTGAGAAATGGAAAGACCTGGTCGAATTTGAGGTCATTCCGGTTGTTTCTTCAGAAGAAGCAAAAAAGGCTATTTTTCAGTTGCCATAAAGGATATCTTGCTTTGTTTCGCCGGGAGCAGCCGACTTGACGATAAGCATAGGCGGAAATTAGGACTGGAGGAGAAAAAAATGACTTCCAAAGACATCTCATCAGCGTTTCCTTTTCGTTCCAGATTTATTGAAGTGAACGGATCCAATATCCATTATATCGAAGAAGGAACAGGGGATCCGATTGTATTTATTCATGGCAACCCAACTTCTTCATATCTATGGCGCAACATCATTCCTTATTTAACGCCCTATGGGCGATGTATCGCTTTGGATCTTATCGGAATGGGTCAATCAGACAAACCTGAAATCGATTACCGCTTGGTTGACCATATCGGCTATGTAGAAGGCTTCATCGAAAAAATGAAACTGACCAATGTGACATTTGTCATACATGACTGGGGTTCGGCTTTAGGATTCCATTACGCCATGCATCATGAGAGCAATACAAAAGGCATCGCTTTCATGGAAGCGATTCTCCAATCAGCAACCTGGGATAACTTTCCGAAGGACTTCAAAATGGTGTTCAAACTGTTCAGAACGCCAGTTATCGGATGGCTTATGATCGTGGGGATGAATATTTTCGTGGAGCAACTATTACCGAAGGCAATTGTTCGCAAACTGACCGAGGCGGAAAAAAACTATTATCGTGCTCCTTACAAGCGCCTTAAGGACCGTAAACCGCTGTGGCGATGGCCCAACGAAATTCCCATTGAGGGGCAACCGGCTGATGTCACCAAAATTGTCGAAGATTACAACCGCAAGCTTCAGGAATCAGAAATGCCGAAACTTCTATTTTTCGCCCATCCAGGGGGCATTCTCAGATCCACGATGGTCGATTGGTGTAAACAAAACCTTAAGAATTTGAAAACCGTAGATATAGGGCCGGGAATTCATTATCTTCAGGAAGATAACCCGAACCTCATCGGCTCAGAATTGGTTCAATGGTACCAAGGCATCGGCTAAAAAAGTTTTGTATATTCCTGCCGGTCTTGAAAATGCTGCGCTTCGGTGCAGTGAATCAAATTCAGCTTAAAAAATCAGAACAGGAACGGTTACGATATGAGCTTACGGGGCATCTTATTTGATTTGTACGGGACATTGCTCGTTTACGGAAATATGACGGACGCCTGGTCCGACTGGCTGTCGACATTTTACGATTTGCTGAAAAGCCAAGGGCTGAATCTGCCAAAGGATAACTTTGCGCTCGAATGTGACGGGTTTTTCAGCAAAGATGAACAGCCCGGGGGTGAAAATGATTTGACCGAACTCGAGTGTCGCATAAAATCTTTGGGCAGGCGGCTGAATCTTGAATTGCACAAAGATCAGCTGCGGCCCATCGCTGATACGATTGCCAACGCATGGCAAACTCATATTTCCATTGATCCCGATGCGATCCCGATTCTGAGTGCTTTAAAGAAAAATAAGATGCTTGGCCTGGTGAGCAATTTTGATCACCCCCCGCATGTGCGACGTATTCTATCCAATCATGGATTGGAAAGCTTTTTCGACACCATTATCATTTCCAGTGAAGTGGGCGTAAAAAAACCAGATCCGGCCATTTTTATGATTGCGCTTGAACAGACCGGGCTTTCACAGGATGAAGTGGTATATGTCGGGGATACAGATGAAGACGTTGCCGGGGCGATCGCAGCCGGAATCCAGCCGATATTCATCGCAAGGGCTGCTCATCTTACAGACCGTGCTGCTTTGGATTTCCGGGTAGCGAATGGTAGCGAAGGATTTCCCAAGAGAATCTCTTCGAAAAACGAAATTACGGTTATTAAAAATCTGCAGGAAGTTTTACATATAACAACCCATAATCAAAAACGATCAGCCTCATAAATTGCGAAAATAAAACACGACCCACGGAGAAACTCATGAATCCGGTTGACCATTCAAAATTTAAAGCCAGAAGAGTCACCCGAAATTATATTCAGACCATTCAGGCAGAGCCGTCACTGGTCCATTCTTTGATTTGCCCGGTCAAAGAAGCTGAATGGCTGGATGGCTGGGATTACGATCTGATTTTTTCGCATTCCGGCTTTGCAGAAAAAGGATGCGTATTTACCTCTAAAAGTGTCGGTGAAAAAGACACCATCTGGCTGATCACCAAAAGAGACGATGCCGCCCGTGAGACCAATTTTGCCCGCCTCACTCCTGATTCAAGAGTGGCCGAAGTAACGGTTCGGGTCGAGGCCTACGGCAAGCATACCTCCCGTGTTCACATCACCTATACCGTCACCGCGTTGACCGAAGAGGGAAATCGGTTTATCGAGAATTTTACCGAGGAAAATTTCGTAAAAGATATGAAGTTTTGGGAAGCCACCATGAACCATTATCTGAAGACCGGTAAAGCGCTCCCCCTATCTGATCCCCAGCATTGGTTAAAATATGAAACTCGAACAAGCGATTAAGACACATGGCTTTATTTTAGCAGAAGCATCGGTCATCGAAGCCCTTAGAAGATCCGGCAAGGTTAATCTACATCCGAGGCTTGAACACGCACTTCTGATTTATGATGATGCCGGCAAAAAGGTGTTAAGCGAACTTCATCGAGATTATATTTCAGTTGCCCAGAGCGCTCAGGTTCCGATAATGGTTTGCGCGCCGACCTGGCGGGCGAATTATGAACGCATTTCAGAAGCCGGCCTTCAAAACGATGTTAATGGTGATGCGGTAAGATATCTTTTGGATCTTAAGACCAAATGGGATGCCTG
>JASFTL010000119.1:0-9535 GCA_050053555.1 Desulfobacterales bacterium | reverse complement strand
CCTGTAGATCTCCTCGAACAATAGCCGATGAGAATCCGGGTTTTTTTGCGAGCGCTTTGATTTCCGCCCTCGGGCGGAAATAGTAGTCCACGCCTTCCTGCTCTCCAGGCCTTGGATCGCGGCTGTTGTACAGTACCACCTGTTTTAGTCTGCCCGCCAGATCGGGATAAAATTTGCGTAAAGCCTTATAAAGAGGCCCCTTGCCGACACACGATGGTCCGGATAACATAACGAATCGGCTCATCCGATGCTCCTTTCTCACCTGTTTCAGATGTCAGAGGTCAGACGACAGAAGACAGAGTGTAAAAACTGATAGTCAAAGCATCCTGTCTGACTTCTGTTTTCTGTACGCTGTCATCTGTTTCCTGGCACCTGAAACCCTATCATCGTGGGTAACTAGGCGCAGCGTGTATGCTTTTTTGAACCTTTTCCCAAAGGTTTTGATATGATTTTGAAGCCAGTGATCCTGGTGCGAAGACTGGCACCGGTGCCCGGTGAATTCCCATTTTTTCAATCTGCGCCAAATAGGGAACAAAGCTTTGTAAGACACCTTTAAAATCCTTTGACACGTCAAGCATCAGTTCGCGGTGCATTTTTTTGTGCCGATCCACCATTGAAAAAAAAGGGTAAATTTTGGCGACCTCATATCGTTTCTTTTTGCAGAACGTCAGCAATTGGCTGTAGGTTCGCACAGAAAGGGTGGTAGGGATCATTGGCACGAGGGTGTAGTCAGCCGCGTTCAATATGTTTTCAGCCAGAAGGCCGATCGTAACCGGACAGTCCAGAATAATTAGGCGATATTCACTTGCAAAGGGATAAAGCATTTTTTTGAGGCGCATTTTTGAATTGCCGAATTTATGATAGAGAACATCTAACTTGCGCAGCGAGAAATCCGCTGGAAGAATATCCAGGTTTTCAAAATCGGTACCCTTAACGCTTTTATAAATACCTTTGGTCCCCTTGACGAACCCTTTGGGTCCGGACTTAAGTTTGGGCTTTACCCGGAAGTAGTATGTGGCCGATCCCTGGGGATCCAGATCGCAAATCAAGGTCTTCGTCCCGGTCTGGGCGGCCAGATAAGATAAGTTTACGGCAGCGGCGGTTTTGCCCACTCCGCCTTTATTGCTGTATAATGCCAGCGTCGTCATCAAACCCTCTCAAAATCATATTCAATATTCAATCTAAAATGTTCAATAATTGCTTTTATCGGCGAAAAGTTCTCTAAATAGCTCCTGGTTTTCAGGCGCTGCAAAGTCCGTGAAGGTTCTGGCAAATGCAGCTTTAACGGACTTTTTTTCGCGGTTCAATGCTTCTATCAGACTGCCAACTGCCACCAGCGTTTTTTTTTGCTGCTGCCGGCTGCCGGGCAATTCTGCAGTCACATTCATCAGATATTCCTGCTGAACACAAAGATCGTTATAGTCACCTAAATTATCCTGCAGGTTCTTCAATTGTTTAATCAACGTTTTCATTGTCTTAGGCGGAAACAGACTGGCAAAGAATTCCATCAAGTAGCGTAATTTTTTGCATTCAATTCTGAGGACGTGCAACATTTTATCTTCGGGGTCTATCAGAATCTTGTGGCCTTTTTTAACAACCCCCCGGTACTTTTTATTAATTCTTTGGCGTGCCGTATCAATTACGGGGAGCTCCGCATTGGGAGCTGTCACCGAATCCGGCGGTGGTTTGTTTAAAAAGGTTTCCCAATCCTCCATAATCTTCGCATATTTTTTTGACTTCAGGCCGCGCATGACTTGCTGAAAAGCGTTTGCTCTTTTGTCGTGCAAATGCTCAAACAACGGATCGATGTCATCACGCAAGACGGCGGGAAGCATTGCTTTGTAGACATTTTGGTTGAGCAGATAGACATCCAGATCTCTTAAAACGTTGGAGAGTTTACCCACGTATGCGAAATTTTTCTTAAATCGATCCGTTGTCCGGGTTGGAAACACATTTTTAATTTGAGCCAAGGCCGAGCGCGTCCTGCGAATCGCCACTCTGAAATCATGTAAAACTTCCGTGTCCAAATCCTTTTCAAAGACAGCTTCGTTGGTTCGCATGACATTTAACAAAAAGCGCAAAATTATTTTTACGGCCCGATCCGAGCGCATCTTCGGGTCGAGATGAATTTGAACTTTGGAAGAATAGCTGCCCGGCTTTTTGCCTGCTGCCGCCAGCGCGTTCAAAAAAAATTCTTTTTCTGTGCTGATGGTCAGCCCGGCTTTCTTAAGACTTTTTGCAAGATTGCGTGAATATTTATTGTACCCCTTAACCGGTTTTAACAATAGATGAACCGCCAATGCTGGCCTCTGTTTACTGCGGGAAGGCCAAATTTCTTCATAGACCAATCGTGCCACTGTTTTTTCATCCGGGTTTAAAACACGGTATGTCGTTGATCGGGATTGGACTTCAGCGAGCCTCAAAAGGGCGCGTATCTTTATAATCGGTGCCAACTTCTCTTTTAATTCTCCGGCCGGAAAATCCCAGATGAAAACTGGCATCCTGCTGAGTTCAATGCGATGTAAAATGTTGCTTTTTGTCAGTTCGCGTAAATACAGCTTATTTCCGGACGAATGCAAAATGAGGCACGCATTAAACAAGCGCCAGTCGAACGTATCGTAAATCGTAAATTTCTCGGTAACAGTGGGCTGTTTTTTGATGCTGTATTGATCAGCCAGTTGGCGCATTAATTTGTTTTCATCATGGCTGTCCGGCAAATTGAATTTGAGGTTGTTGATCATGATTTGATTCTTAATGTAGATGTTTTGGGACAAATCTTTGAGACAGATTCTGGAAATGACGGATGATGGCCGCAAACATCTCAGCCTCAAAATGACAGATATGCATACCAGCTTGTGTATTTCTCTGCAAATCGGCGTCACGGCCGATAAAGTCGCTTTTAGACTTTGCCTTTATTCTTTGATTGTCTACCGATGAGTTCGATTAACATTTCTTGTGCGGCGCGTCTTTCTTGGCCTTTGCGCGGTTTTCGTTTTACGTATTTGCCGTCAGCCCGCATATTCCAGGCAGAGCAGTTGTCGTTTTCGTAAACTTGCAAGGTCTGCTGCAACTCCTGTTTCAGCTGTGTGTCGGTAACGGTCATTATCGTTTCCATGCGGCGGTTTAAATTGCGCTGCATCCAGTCGGCTGAACCAATGAAGAATTCCGGGTGACCAGCGTTTTCAAAACGATAGATGCGTGAATGTTCCAAAAAGCGGCCGAGGGTACTGTAGACCTGGATGTTTTCCGACAATCCGGGAACGCCCGCGCGCAGGCAGCATAGACCGCGGATATTCAGGCTAATCGGTACGCCGGCTTGACTGGCAAGGTAAAGTTCGCGGATCATTCGCGTGTCCTGCAGCTGGTTCATTTTGGCCCAAATACCTGAAGGACGGCCGGCCTTTCTGTGCTGCACTTCGCGGTGGATCAAGTCGGTAAAGCCTTCGCGCAAATTGTAGGGAGCGACCATTAGCTTGCCGTAGTCAGTGGGCGACGTGGCACTTGTCAGTTCATTGAACAAAGCCGCAACGTTAGACCCCAGTTCCGGGTCACAGCTGAGAATGCCCATGTCTTCATAAATTCTGGCAGTGACGGTATGGTAGTTTCCGGTTCCCACGTGAACATAGCGGCGAATGCCGTCTTTTTCTTCCCGGACAACCAGGGCCAATTTTACGTGGGTCTTCAGTCGCTCTACTCCGTAAGCGACGTGAGCGCCCTCTCGCTCAAGCCGCCGGCCCCATTCGATGTTCGGGGCCTCATCGAAGCGAGCGGTAATCTCTACCAGTACCGCAACCTGCTTGCTCTGTCGGGCCGCTTCCATCAGCGCTTGAATGATCGGCGAATCACTGTTGGTGCGATAGATGGTTAGTTTGATGGCCAGTACCTGCGGATCAACCGCCGCACTTTGCAAAAAATGCAAGATAGAACTGTCAAAGCTGTGGTAAGGATGGTGCAATAAAATGTCGCCTCTGCGAATCTCGGCGAAGATGTCAGCAGAATCGCCGGGATCCAGATGCCGCAGACGGGGATGGGTTACCGGATGATGGGGTGGATCGCGCAGTTCCGGGCGACCCTCCACTTGGAATTTCATCAAGTCCGCCAAACTCATCAAACCCTTTACGGGTTCCAGGTCACTTGGATCAGTCTTGAGTTGCTTAGCGATCCAGCGCTGCAGCTTTTTGGGCATATCCGCACTCACCTGGAGGCGGGTTACACCGGCAAATTTTCGGGCCGTCAGTTCTTCGGTTACCATGCTGACGATCCGAGCTGGAATAAGATCGGCGCCAGGGTCTTCTAAAATGGTCTGTTCCCAGGGGTCATCTTTGGCAACGCGGGTTACGCGGAAAAAATAATGCTTTAGGCCCGCTGCTTTGGGAAATAGCAGACTGAGGTTGGACGCGATGACTTGCTCTAGCGGCACAAACCCGGAGCTGTCGGGCAGCGGCACCCAGCGCGGGCGGTTTGGCGGCACTTTGATTCGTACGAAGCGGTTGCGTTTTTTTTTGGTTGCCTTAACCTCCACCGCAATATTGAGCCCCAGGTTGCTGATAAATGGAAAGGGGTGTGAAACGTCCACGGCAAGCGGTGTTAGAATGGGCTCCACTGATTCAAGGAAATAGCGCTGCATCTGCTTTTGTTGTTTGTCACTCAACTCCGAATATTCCAGGATGGGGATTCCGACTGCTGCCAAAGCGGGGCGAAGCTTATTGGTTACCAACCGAGAGACGAGGCGGGCCTGTTTACGCAATTCATCCCGGCAGGCTTTCAGTTCGTCTTCAGCGCTGAGCCCGTCGGGGGACAATTTTTCTTTCTTTTTCTTTTTTCTTTTCTCGATCTTGCGCTTGAGCCCTCCCATTCGTTTCATGGCAAATTCATCATACAGCATACCCATGATGCCGGCGAACTTGACCCGCTCCAGCAAGGGTAGTTCCGGGTCTTCTGCGAGCGCGAGCACGCGGCGGGCAAAGCTGAGCCAACTTAACTCACGGTTGATGAGTGCACTGGGCGAATCAACATCGATTTTTTCCGGTTTTTCCACGGCTGCTACCTCTTTTTCCAGGCGCACATGCTCTCCGGTAGAAACGCCGTTGAGAAGGCTTCCCTTGCTAAGAACCGGTTCTTTGCTGTGGTTATCCACAGGTTCCACCAGCTGTTTGTCTTCTCCGTCCGCCACCATTGATTTGACCCCTGATTTATGAATTGACCGAATGGGAAATATTGAATTGATAAGAACGCGCGTTTGCTGAACTCAAATGGCAGAAATTGGGCTATACGGAATTGCCGCAGGAAGAGGAATCAGATATTTCCCGACTTGTTGTTCTATAGATTACTGCCACATGGGTTGTCAACACTAATTTTTGATGCAAATACCGATAACCCTTTAATATCTAATCAATTTTTAGCTTGTCCCAATTTTACATCCAGCCACATTTTTTCTATTAAGTGTTGGTGACTCTATTTATGACTTGCGGTTTATTTTTTTATGGGTGCTGTGAAAAGCGTAGGGGTTAATTGCGATAAAAATAAATGAATAGCAAATTTAGGAAAGGGCGTTTACTTTCAATTGGTCCTCTTTTAGGCGCTCATCCGGAACGATTTCTATTGATTGGAAGTGAAATTTCCCGCGCAGCTTTTTTATATTCCCGTTATTTAGACCTCTCATTTTGGAAACACTGCGCGGATGAACGTGCAGGGCGACCCTGTTTTCTTTGGAATTTGCTGATTTTAGGGCCGCCACAGCCATATCCGAAAAAATTTCTGAATAAACCATATGCCCGAAGGACGGATGATAAGGGCCGGCCAAAATCGTCGAATCCTTTTCAAGATCATCCGTTGCCTGCAGCCCCATTCTTACGACCTGGATATTTCTCCGCCTGAAGAATCGGTAAAGTTCTTTTACCTGTGCCACCGCATCTTTAAGTGGCAGCGGCAGGTAACGGCCCTCTTTGTATAATTTGGCGAGGGGACTGCCGGCAACCACCACGGTGGGATAAATGCGGATAAAATCCGGTTTCAGTTCGGCAACCCGTTGGGCAGAAGCAAGCAGTCGCCCGGGATCATCGCCTGGCAGGCCGACCATCAGCTGAACACCGATTTCATAGTTAAATTCCCTGAGCCGTTGAACGGCGTTTTGCGTGTCAGCGCTGGTGTGACCGCGTTTTGTCTCTAACAGCACCCGATCGTCCATTGATTGAACGCCCAGTTCCACTGTGGTTATCGGAAAATTTTTGATCATATCCAGGCGAGGGCGGTCGATGGTATCGGGCCGTGTGGAAAATCGAATGCTGTTGACACGGCCCGCTTTAACAAACACCGCAGCTTCAGCCAGCTTGCGCTTGATCTCATCAATGTCTATTCCGAGGAAATTGCCGCCAAAAAAAGCGATCTGGACGCTGTCGCGTCGCGCACCTTTGTATTTTAAGAACGATTCAACCGCATGGCGGATGTCATTAGCGGAAATCCTGAATTTGACACCGGTAATCAAAGATTGATTGCAGAATACACAACGGTGAGGGCAGCCCGCATGGGGGATGAAAATGGGGATGATAAATGGTCGTTCTCTGGCAGCTGGCAGCTGGCCGTTGGTTGCTGGCCGCTGGCTTCTGGCTGCTGGTCGCTGGTCGCTGGCTTCTGGTGGCTGGTTGTTGGTCATTTTTTTGCCAATTTGCTACAAAAAAACGCTCAGGAATGAAGGTTCGTTGTCCTGATTCGGATTTTCCGGTTACCGGTTCTTCAGAGCCAGAAGCAAGAGGCCAGTAGCCAGGTGCAAAGAGGATCGAGCATTGGGTAGCGGGTAAATAGAATTGTGCACTAAGATTTTGATTTCAGAAGCTGCAGTGCTTTGCGGGCCGCATCCTGTTCGGCCATTTTTTTGCTTTTACCTTGGCCTTCGCTTTCGACATCAAAGACTTTCACCGAAATCCAAAATGTTTTATCGTGATCCGGGCCTTCCTCTCGGACAACCTTATAATACGGCATTGGCCCCTGTTCTTCCTGGGCCCATTCCTGAAGCTGACTTTTGTAGTCATAACTGTCGATCGCCGAATTAACGGCATCCAAAAGGGGGATAAAATTATTTTCAATAATCTTAAAGGCGGCCTCAAAGCCTCCATCTAGATAAACAGCGGCGATCAAGGCTTCAAATGCACCTGCCAATATGGAGTTTTTGTCCCTGCCGTTGGTTTGGATTTCGCCTTTGCCCAATCGAATAAACAAGCCCAGGTCAATGGCCCGCGCGATAATTGCCAGCTGAGATTCATTGACCATATTGGCCCGGAGTCTTGAAAGGTCGCCTTCGTTTATGTTGGGGTAGCGCTCCATTAAAATATGTCCGACGATGAGGTTTAATACCGCATCACCGAGAAATTCGAAGCGCTCGTTGTCACGCAAATCCGCCGCCGGCTGTTCATTCACAAAAGAACTGTGCCGCAATGCTTCTTCGAGAAGTTCCTTTGATCTAAATTCATATTCAAGTTTTTTTTCAATCTCGAAATAATTTTTTGTTTGCATTAATTAAATCTTCGTAAAGGTTATATGGTACGAATAGATCGCCGTCACCGGATCCCATTTTTATTTTCGGGGTTATGGATCCGTGAAAATCGGTGCCGCCGGTCATCAACAGACCATATTTTTCGGCCAGTTTCGAATATTGCCGTATTTGCCGGGCTGAATGTCCGGGATAATATACCTCAATTCCCGCAAGGCCGATTTTTATTAAATTTTGCACGAGCCTATCCAGTTCCTGTTCATTTTCAATGTTCAAATGAGCCGGGTGGGCTAAAACAGGAATACCCCCGGCTTGGCGGATGATTTTAATCGCCTGCTCGCATCGAATGCGATACTTGTCTGCATAGGCCGGTTTTCCGGCTCCCAGATATCTGTCAAACGCTTCGTCAATGGACGCAACAAAGCCCTTTTTCATCATGGCATAGGCAATATGAGGCCTGCCCAGCTGGCCTTCCCCGACCTGCTGGTTAACTTCCTCTAAAGACAGCTGGAACCCTAATTTATTTAAGCGATTTAAAATTTCAGGATTGCGATTCTTTCTGGCATCCTGGAGTTGGACGAGGGTTTGATTTAAGTCGCCATGATCCAAATTGATGGCATAACCTAAGATGTGAAAACTACCGGAACCGGGAAAAAATGGAGGATGGGCCGCACTGATCTCGACCCCGGTCAAAAAATGTAAAGAAGGCGGTGTGCCGATCTGAAGCGCCTCTTTAGATCCGTCTACCGAATCATGATCTGTGATGGCGATCGCAGCAAGTTTAAGCTTTTGGGCGTGGTCGAGGATATCAGCCGGCGTCAGGGATCCATCTGAGGCAGTCGAATGAATGTGAAGATCTATCCTCAGACGATTTTTATATTCCAAGAGCCTTTTCTAAAGCCTCCTCTTTGGATTTACAATCGATGCATTGAGTTGTAACGGGCCGGGCTTTGAGCCGTTTAAGTGAGATGTCTTCCCCGCAAGAATCGCATATTCCAAAGGTATCATTTTCAATACGCGCAATGGCCTGTTTGATTTTTTTAATCAGCTTGTGTTCTCTATCCCTTATGCGCAGCATAAAATTACGGTCGGCCTCAAGGGCAGCGCGATCGGTTGGATCCGGAAAATTTTCTTTGGGTACTGTCATGCCCGATACAGTGTCACCGGCTTGATTTAAAAGCTCCTCCAACCAGTTGGTCAGCAGTTTTTTAAAATAATCTTTATCTTTCTTTTTCATAACCAAACCCCTAGTTTAAATCCTCTGCATATAAGATCTTTTGAAAATTGCTTTCACTAACACAACTCAATTTGTCTGTAAAGCATTAATTGTGGCTTATCCAACTTTTGGCGAATTAAACCTTTGAGTCCTAAAAGCGACATATGGGTCCCGTTTGTCAAATCAATATATAACTTTAACATATCGGGATAATATATTTCAACTTTTTGGATTCTTTACATTAGAAATTGTTAGGTGTTTTCTTTCAGAAACTTCTCGAGCTGTTTCATATTGGCGACATTGTAAACTTTGGCCGGGTAATCGGCCGGCAAGATCTTTTTTAATAAGCCCGCTAAGACCCTGCCCGGTCCGACTTCCACAAAGGTTTCAACCTCTGCATCCTTCATTTTGTCCATGGAATCAAACCATTTTACCGGGCTGCAAAGCTGTCGGCCCATGATGTCCTTGATTTCATCGGCCGTGGTGGCGATATCGGCCGAAACATTAAGGATAATTGATTTTTCAGGAGGATTAAAACGCATCTGGGCGAGAACCGCTTTGAACTCCTGTTCAGCCCCTTTTATGAGTTCACTGTGCCAGGCGCCGCTGACTTTTAACGGGATGGCCTTGGCTCCCTTTTCCGCAGCCAGGGCCGAGACTTTTTCGACGGGCTCCGGTGCGCCGGTGATCACAATCTGCAGTTCGCTGTTGTGGTTGGCAACCGACACAACACCATGCGGCTGCACTTCGGCCACAAGCTGACCGACTTCAGCGATGGGAAGCCCGATGATGGCATGCATTGCTCCCTTGTTCTTAGCGGATTCCCGATGCAT
>JASFTL010000118.1:0-9550 GCA_050053555.1 Desulfobacterales bacterium | reverse complement strand
ATATTGGGTTTTTCATATTGCACGACATGTTTGCTCTGCTTAAAGCTGTAGTCGATGTGGGTCAACTCCAGGGTGTCGGCACCCAGACCTCTTTCAAATAAAAGCAATTGTTGAATTTTGCTGACAGGGATATGCGCCCGTTTAATTTTGGAAGTCATATTGTCATAAGTTAGACAACATTCTTTGCCTTCTTCGACACCGACGACTCTGTCTTTGCATTTGTAAAGATCCAGCAAATATTTGATCTCATCGTCGGTCAAAGGAGGCACGTCGGCCCGCTCAGCCGCATCCTGCGAGCCGGCTTCCAGATCCTGTTGAATTTCAGATACGGTCATTTCGACGCGACTGCCGTCGCCCATGCGTGTTAGGATTTTTTCCATGGTGTTCTCCTTATTGCATAATTTGAAGACGCTCCGATGAAAAGGTTTCCGATTTTCCAGATCGTCAGCTCTTGCGGCCTACTTCCTTTGAGGCTCTGCGGTTTCACATTCACATTTTGGTTCTTTCATTTTTCGGATCATAAGGTGATCGGATGTGCACCTTCGCCGGGACCATTTTACCTTCAATTTCGATTTCGTATTTGCCGCTTAAAATCCAATCCTCGGTAATCACTTGCTCACTTTTCACATACCCCATGCCCACCGCAGAGTCCAGCTTAAAGCCGTAGGCGCCGGAGGTCATGTTTTCCATCCAAATTCCGTCCCGATAAATCGGTTCACTGCCGTAAAGCATGATATTTGGATCTTCCAGTGTAAACATGACCAGCTTGCGCTTGATGCCTTCTTCTTTTTGTTTCAGCAGTGCTGTTTTTCCGATAAAATCATCTTTGTCCAGCTTGACACCAAAGCCCAGACCGGCCTCGTAAGGGGTGTCATCTGGCGTAATATCGGATTCCCAGTGGCGGTAACCGGTTTCCAGCCGCAGCGAATTGACCGCCTGCATACCGACCAGGCGCAATCCGACCTTCTTACCCTCTTCCAGGATGGCGTCAAATACTGCCAAAGCAAAATTCGTCGGGATATATAATTCCCAACCGAGTTCGCCCACATAGGACATTCGCATTGCCCAGGGCCTGGCATAGGCAATGTCGATTTGTTTGGCGGTCCCATAGGGGAAGGCATCATTGGAAAGATCGGCAGGCGTCAGGGTCTGCAGTAATTCTCTGGATTTAGGCCCCATGATCGCCAGCATGGCATACGCGTGGGTCACATCGGTTATGGTCGCACGGGCATCCTCGGGTATCAGGCGTTTGAAGTGGTCATAATCGTGTACCACCGTGGCGGCTGCAGTGACAATGAAAAAGGTGTCCTCCGAAAAGCGGGTCACGGTTACATCGGTTTCAAATCCGCCTCTTTCATTCAATACAGGCGTATAGACGACTTTTCCAGCGGGTACGGCGATATTGTTCGAGCAAAGCGTTTGCAGAACCTGCTCGGCATCGCCACCCTGAACCAGAAATTTACCCATGGACGTTAAATCGTAAAGTCCGACACCATCTCGAACGGCCATATGCTCTTCACCCTGGTATTCGAACCAATTCGGCTTTTCCCAACTATACTGATGCGCCGGTTCCACACCCTTGGGTGCGAACCAATCCGCTCTTTCCCAGCCGGCGTTCTGGCTAAAAACAGCTCCATTGGCCTTCAAGCGGTCATGAATAGGAGAGCAAATCACCGGCCGGGCACTGGTTCGTTGCCGATTGGGATAATGATGGTGATAAAGGACACCGACGGCCTCAACAATGCGATCATGCAAATAGCGAGCGTTTTGCTGCCAGGGAAAATAGCGTTTAACATCGACCGGCCAGAGCTGTTCAGTGGGATGCCCCCGATCAATCCAATACGACATGGCCCGGCCGATACCCGCCGCACTTTGGATACCCACTGAATTCATACCGCAGGCCACAAAAAAGTTTTTAACGCCCGGTGCGGCGCCAATCATAAAGGCCGTGTCGGGCGTGAAACTTTCCGGTACCACCGACAGGTGCCGAATCTGGGCGCTAGCCATGGCCGGAAACCGTTTCAAGGCACAATCCATAAAGGGTTGAAACTGATCCCAATCCTCCTGGAGCTCTTTATACATGATATCGTTGGGGATTCCCTCCATCCCCCAGGGTTTTGATACTTCTTCGAAGCCGCCAAACAGGATGCCATCAGATTCGGATTTAAAATAAGTTTCCCCATCAAAATCGCGTACCGTGGGAAAATGCTTCTTTAAGCCTTCAATCGGCAACGTCACCGCGTGCATATGCTCGGCGGCATGCAGCGGGACACTCACATTCACCAGTTGTCCGATTTGTCGGCCCCACATACCCGCACAGTTGACCACATATTCAGATTTGATATCGCCTTTGTCCGTCGTAACGCCGCAAACCGCTCCTTTTTCCATTTGAATGTCGGTGACCATCACATTCTCAAAAATTTTAGCACCGCCCATTTTGGCGCCTTTGGCAAGCGCCCGAGTCGTCTCGATGGGATTGGTGACACCATCTTTGGGAAGATAAAATGCGGCCACCAGATCATCGATACTCATTCCGGGAACTAAATCGGCCGCCTCTTTTAGGCTGACTTCATGCATTTCGATGTTAAACGCCCGGGCCATTGCAGCTGCGCGCAGCAATTCTTTTTTTCGATCCTCTGTCTGGCAAACCGCCAGGGCCCCGTTTTGCCTGAATCCGGTAGCCATTCCGGTTTCGGCCTCCAGTCCGGCAAAGCATTCAATACCGTATTTGGCCAGGTTGGTCATCTCCTGGTTTTGTCGCAGTTGCGTCAGCAAACCAGCAGCAGCCCAGGTCGTTCCACAAGCCAATTCTTTACGTTCAAGAACCACGACATCATTCCAGCCGATTTTTGTCAAATGGTAAGCAAGACTGCAACCGACAATGCCGCCGCCAATGATAACGAGTTGGGTTTGATCCGGAATTTTAACGCTCATGTTGACCTCCTCAATGGATTCTTAGGGCTGCGCCCAAATTTAAAATTTCAAAACAGGATTCATTGTTGCCGACCGCATGCGGCAAATCCCTTTCGGAGTTGAGGCCATATGGGCCTGTCACGAACAGAAGGTTAAAAACCTCCCCGACGCTTCATTATTAATTCGCTCGAAAAAGTCTGATACATTTATTGGACTTAAGCTGATGTTTTGGCTTTAAATCGCTGGACACAGTTGATATCAATTCCCAATACATCTGCAACACGGAACTTGGCCTCTATCCCTTTGGCGCACTCCGGCAGGGGCGTTACCGCACCGATCTGAAGATCCTCGCGCACCTCGGTCATGATGACCGGATCGGTTAGTTCCGAAACCGCGATGCCCAATTTATTAGCCACATACGCTTTTGCCTCCTGGATTCTCATGCCACGGGTCATTTGCATGCGAGCGACCAGATCTCCGGCAGCTCTCATTCCGCCCATTCCCGAAGCATGTGCATGCGCAAGGGCCATGCCAAGCGGATCGCCGACGCCAACCTACAATCCGTCCAGGCGACAAATCTCGACCATGGCTTTGGATGCCCGCGATACAATGTCGATGGGCGGATGATCATTGACCGTCACCGCACCAACCCCCATGCCCATGTTAACGTGGATGGGGATCGTCGCCGCCGCGCTGCACGCCTTCATGAAGGTAATTGCACGCGAGAGATTCCAGGGGCAGGACTCGGATGTATTGGTATTAACGACGGGACCAAAAATAGTGACGCCGGCTTTTTGTGCCAGCCTCACCTGATCATGCGGATAAAGCCCGGCCAGCCGCACCCCATCATATTCAAGCTCGCTGTGCATGCCGAGTATAAATTCTCCGGCCATGCCGAGTTCGATACTGATATCGGGGTACTTTTCCTTCAGCTTTTGGGAGGCGATCAGAGAGGCCTGAAAATCGGCATCTCCGGCAGCGCCTACAGTGTCAAGATTTATGCCGTCGGCGCCTGATTCATGCATGCCGCTGCTGGCATAGACGATATCTTTGACCGCTGTTTCCACCGTGGCTTCATAGGAAGCCTTGGCCTCTTCGATTTTTCCCTCAGGCAGCAGTTCCGCGGGATTGGGAAAGGGGCCGTCCGGCTGGCTGTACAGGCCTAAATTGGGCATGGCGCCGTAAAACAATGGGATATGGGTTGATAACAGGGCCTGTTCCATGATGGGCCGTTCCATGGTGACAATGGGTTTGATCGGCTTGAAGCTGTAATCGATGTGACAGAGTTCCATGGTATCGGCGCCGAAAAGCTTTTCATAGATCTGCAGTGCCTGAATGCGATCAACGTTGACGCCGACGCGCCTGATCTTCAGTGTTCCGGCATCATAGCTGAGAATAACTTCATTGCCCCGCTCGACACTGACGAAGTTGTATGGTGAGCTGAAGAGATCAAGCAGATATTGCAGTTCCTCTTTGGAAAGAGCCGGTATATTGCCCCGTTCAGCGGCATCTGCAGTTCCGTCCTCCAGATCCTGCATGAGTTCTTTTGCGCTCATTTCCACCGGAGTCCCGTCTCCATAACGGGTAAATATTTTCCCCATACGCCCTCCTATACAGGCCAACCTACGTTAAAGTCGTTTTAGGTATAACCTATTGGAAATATAAAATCCTCTTTATTCAATTAGGCCCTCATATTGATAAATACGAAATTCGAAAATTTAAATTCGAAACAAATCCAAAATTCAAATGCTCGAAATTCGAAATTTGTTTATAATTTTGAACATTCGGATTTCGATATTGTTTCGGGTTTCGGCCAATTTTATTAGATCAGGCGTGCTTCGAGTTTTCACAATACATCCAGCAGTACCGTATTAGGAGAAAAATTTTATACAGAAAAATAGAGCTGTTATTTTTTGGATATTTCTATGAGCCCTTCCTCCAGGATAGACAGTCCTTTTTCCAGCTGGTCGTCTTCGATCACCAGGGGCATCAGCATGCGCATCACATTACCCAGGGTGCCACACGATAATACGACCAGCCCTTTTTCCAAGCAGAGTTCCACCAGTGCTTTGGCCTCGTCTGCCGCCGGTTCTTTTGTTTTGCGGTCCTTAACCAGTTCCAGGGCCATCATGGGGCCTAATCCGCGGGCTTCTCCGATAATCTCAAATTGCTCTGCCCAGGCATTGCATCGATCCGTCAATTTATTCCCCAGGGCCTCGGCTTTTTGCAGCAGATTTTCTTCTTCAAAGATATCCAGCACCGCCAGGGCCGCCTGGCAACATATGGGATTACCACCATAGGTGCCGCCCACACCCCATGGGTGGACTGATGCCATGATGTCTTCTCGGCCCACTACCGCTGCCAGTGGCATCCCGGCGGCTAGGCTTTTGGCTACCGTCATCAGATCCGGCTCCACATCCCAGTGTTCGATGGCAAACATTTTACCCGTGCGTCCGATGCCGGATTGAATTTCATCGGCAATGAACAAGATGTCATTGTCTTTGCAGATTTTAGCGAGCTTGGGAAAATATTCGGGTGGCGGGATGATAAAACCGCCTTCGCCCTGAACCGGTTCGGCAATTACAGCTGCACAGGATTCAGGCGCCAGATGCGTGTGCAAGAACTCATCCAGATAATCGGCACAGGCCACCTCACAATTCGGATATTCAAGGTTCAGCGGGCAGCGGTAGCAGTAGGCAGATGGTATGCGGTAGATTTCGGGGGCATAAGGCCCAAATCCGAATTTATAGGGTTTGACCTTATGGGTCAGGCTCATGCTCAATAAAGTGCGCCCGTGAAATGCATTTTCCAGTGCGATGATTCCGGTTTTTTGGGTATAATAGCGGGCAAACTTAACGGCATTTTCGACGGCCTCGGCACCACTGTTCACAAAGATGCTGGTCTTCTTGAAATCGCCCGGGACGAGTGCATTCAGTTTTTTAGCCAGGGTGATTGCCGGTTCATAGGGCAGGACCATAAAACAGGTATGGGTTAATTTTTCAGCCTGATCCTTAATGGCCGCTACCACTTTCGGGTGGCTGTGACCCACATTCATAACGGCAATGCCGCCGGCAAAATCGATATATTCGCGACCGTCGACATCCCACAGCAGGGCACCCTTGCCGGAGGCCACATAGCGTGAAGTGACACTGGCCAGCGCCGGTGGCATCATTTGGGCTCTTAATTCGTTTAAAGCTTTACTGGTGGTTTGAGTCTCCATGGTTTGCCTCCTCCAAAAAAAAAGATTGCCAAAGGTGTTAATGGGTCTTCATGACCCACTCCACCTTGCGGAACCCCTGACGGGGCTGAATAGGTCTGATGTTGTCGCATGATAGATCTTAGGCAGAACGTCCCCCCGCCTCAAATAATTAAAAAATTGAACACTCCAGTCTCTTGAAAAAAAGATCGGCAACTTTTCAAAAATCAAACAAATTCGCGCGGTAGGCTTGGAGATATTGCGTGCAATATTCATCTTTGCCGGCCAGGGCCTCGGCTGTGATGATGTTTGCCATCATCTTTTTATCCAAAGGATTGATAATGGCACCATCAAGTCCTTTTGCGATGGCCATGCTCATAAATGTTTGGTTGATAAATTTCCGATTCGGCAATCCAAACGAAATGTTGGACAGACCGCATAGGGTGTGTACCCCCTTAAAAGTTGTCATGATCTTCTCAATGGCATTTACAAATTCAACACCGAATTCAATATTCGTCGAAATCGGCTGCACCAGCGGGTCGACGTAAATGTTATCGATGGCAACATTTTTTTGCAGAAGGCTGTTTACCAGTTTGTCGGCAATCGCCATTCGGTCGTCTGTCGTTTCCGGCATGCCTTCGTCGCTCATGCACAAGGCCACCACTTTGAGATCCGTTCCTTCCACAACAGGCAACAAGCTGTCATATCGATCTTTTTCCAACGATATCGAATTGATCATGGCGGTTCCTTTGTGGACCGCGAGGGCGGCTTCTATCGCTTTAGGGTCCGGGCTGTCGATGCAACAGGGTCCATCCGCTGCCGATTGGACCGTTTTCACCAACCACTCAAGGTATTGGGGTTCCTTTCCGACGAATACGCCTGCATTGACATCAATATAGTTTGCACCGGCCTCGACCTGCTCCTTGGCAACCTGCTGAATCTCATTCTGATCCTGGGCTTCAATAGCTGTGGCAATGGCCTTGCGACTGGCGTTAATCAGCTCTCCAACAATAAGCATAGCGCTCTCCTTTTATTAGCTCATTTTTAATTCTGTTGTGCGGAACGATGAACGGGGCTTCAGCCGACCAATTCTTTGGCTTTTTCGGTGGCCGAGGCGGCATTGGCGCCATAGGCATCGCCGCCGATCTTTTCGACAAAATCCTGAGTGACCGGAGCACCGCCGGCCATGATCTTAACCTGATCACGAATGCCGGCCTCTTTCAGCGCCTGAATCGTCTCTTCCATGCGCGGCATGGTCGTTGTCAACAAGGCCGACATTCCCAAAATATCCGGCTGATGCTCTTTGACCGCCTCGACAAATTGCTGGGCGGTGATATTGGTTCCCAGATCAATGACGTTGAAGCCGGCGCCCTGAAGCATCATGGATACCAGATTTTTGCCGATATCGTGCAGATCACCTTCCACCGTGCCGATCAGATAGGTGCCCAAACCGGCCGCATCGCCTTCTGACAGCAGGGGATTGAGAATATCCATGGCCCCATGCATACAGCGGGCGCATAAAAGCACTTCGGGGATAAACATGTCACCGGCTTTAAACCGTTTGCCCACCACATCCATGCCGGCCAGCAAACCCTTGTCCAACACATCGCGGGCGGTGGCCCCTTTGTCAAGGGCTTCCTGGGTTAAGCTTTTAACCTCAGCCTCCTTGCCGGCAATCAGCACTTCTGCCATCTTCTCAAATAATTCTTCCATCGCTCCTTCTCCTTTAATTCTTTTTCTTCAATTTTTTGCCCACCCCCAACTCTGCTTCGGCACCTTCGACGATTGATCGAATTGTGGCCGGAACATTTTCAGGAAGGGGTTCGGGTTTATGATTTTCCAAAATATACCGCGCTTCTTCCAAAGCTCTTTGGTAAATATCGGTTTTGCCTCCGGCCTCCCAATCTTCGCGTGTCCAGCGGTCGATTAATTTCGGCTGGGATTGGGATCTCATATGTTTAAATGTATTGCGATGGCTGAGAAAATTTTTTCCGACGCCGATTTCATGAATGACGTCAACTGCCAGGGTTTCGTCGTTGACCGGAATCCCCTGCACGACGTGTTTAATCATGCGGGCAAATTCGTTATCCATCACCAGCTGGCCGTAATCTATTGTCATCCCCATTTCGATCATACCCAGGCCGTAGATCAGATTGGCACCTGCCAACGCCGGTAACAAGCCTGTAATGGTTTTTTCATGACCGGATTGGGCATCACATACCTTGCTGTCGCCCTATCCACCGGCGACCCAACTGGGAAGAAGATAATAAGTCGCCATGTGAGCCACCGCGGCGTTAATCAATGCGCATTCAGGCGACCCTACGGACGCGGCAGCCAGCCTCAAATCCATTGCGGTTGTCGAGCTGCCGTATATAAATTTTGAACCCTTACGGGTGAGTTGGCTGAGAACCAGTCCCCCTAAAATTTCAGCATTATGATCGACCAGCGTTCCGGCCAGGGTTACCGGTGAAGAGCCTCCGGCCATGGCCATGGATAAAACGTTGCAGGCCAACCCCGCTCGAGCAGATTCAATAATAATTTCACAGCTTTCTTTAACCAGTTGTAATGGACTGACCGGACAGGTGATAAAGGAAATAATGGGGCGCTCCTGGAGTTTGTCTTTGCCGCCAGCAACGGCCGCGGCCATTTCGACAATTTTGTTAAGCAAATATCCATTGCCAGGTCCCATAAATCCGTGCTTGGATGTATTCGGGAGCCAGGCTTCCGCGTTGTGGAGCTGTACCGATTCAGGTGGGACATCGCTGGCACCCACCGCGCGTTCATAAACATCGATTTCATCAAGATAATCTGCAAGCAGGGCTGAAGTTGCGACGTCGGCCTTGGTGGTTTCACGATGCTCTCCGGTATACGGATCAATGATAAAAACACCTTCTCCGAAATTGGTGAAACCGACCCGGTTGCTTTCCATCACAAAATCGTGCTCGGGATTGCGACCAGCCAGCAACAGCTTTGAAGGCGCTGAACGGATGGAATCCTCAACCAGATATGGGGGAAGCTTTGCGATTCGGGTTTTTTTATCGATGATCGCACCGCCTCCGTCCAGGATTTCCAGCGCTTCGTCATCATCAAAACTCAACCCTGTTTTCTCCAGTACTTCCAGGGTGGCCAGATGAATTTCGTCTAACTCCTCATCGGTGAAAAGCTTTAGACCCGCTCCCCCGCTTTGCAGTTTCCCGGCATATAAATTGCGTTTCAAGGTCACACCTCCTTTCGGCTTTTGTTTTCCTGTTATTAATACGTCAAACGTATTGTAAGTTTTAAATTACAAATCCCAAATATCAATCACAAAGGTTTCAGGTTTCAATCTCCGGTCACCGGCTACTGGCTCCTGGTTTCTGGCCAGTGACAAGAAGCAAGAAGCCAGCGGCCATAATGCTGACACCCGAAACCTTTATTTACAACACCAGTTCTTTGGCTTTT
>JASFTL010000117.1:0-9595 GCA_050053555.1 Desulfobacterales bacterium | reverse complement strand
GCCACGCCCTGTTCTTTGTCATACAGGATACATTCGTAATTCATTTCTGCCTCCAAAACTATCCGATGTTGGGCATGAGAGCCCAGAGGATAACCCATGCCTGCGCTTGGGGATCTTTGTCCAGACACACGATTCCGCTGTTTTGAAATTTAAAAACAGGCTTGTCAATCGAACCGGTTATCAGAAAAGAAGTCATGCGTTCCATAAACGGTAGATGGCCGACTAGCATGATACCCTCAGCCGGGTCGATCTTGGCAGCATACTCGGTCACATCGTCTAAAGCCTTTATCCCGCTAACTTCCCGGATACCCTGTTTCGGGTTCAAAGCCCTGTTAAATATTTCAGCAGTCTGACGGGCTCTGGTTTTAACGCTGTGTCTGATTTGAGAAACAGTAATCCCATGGTCCTTGGCTAGATTTGCCATGCGCTCTGTTTCAGCGATTCCTTCTTCTGATAATCCTTGATCGGGATCCTGGTCCTTTGGGAGGCTCTTTCCATGCTGAATAAGATATAGTGCCATGATTTCAATCCTCCTTGTAATTTAGCAAGATAATGGATATAATTTTACGATTGAGCGTTGCGCTCAAGTTGGATAATACATTAAACGCTCAATTTAGGTTAAGATAAGCATACTAAAACATCAATATAATTTTGATGAATTCATGCAGCGGTTTTTCTTTTACGGTGTGATCAATGCGTATCGTTACCCGACCGGATTTTGACGGAATTGTTTGTGCAGTTCTGCTTTTTGAAGCATTAGATATAACGTCTCCTGTCATATGGGTTGAGCCCAATCACGTGCAAAAAGGGCGGGTCGACATTCAAAGCGAAGATATTATTGCCAACTTGCCCTATGATGAGAGATGTGCATTATGGTTTGATCACCACTATACCAATCAAATCGACGCTCCATTTGAGGGTGCTTTTAAAATTGCGCCGTCCGCTGCGGGGGTCATTTTTGAATATTACCACAGCAGTTTCCGACGGGATTACGGCAAACTGGTGCAGGCCGCGGATCGGATTGATTCGGCCGACCTGATATTGGATGAAGTCCTTCATCCTGAGAATTATCCTTATGTGCTGCTTTCATTGACCATCTCAAGCGAAGATCAACCCGACGAGCCCTATTGGAATCAGCTGGTCGAACTTTTCAGAAAATATGAGATCCGGCAGGTTTTAAAAGATTCGGAAGTAAAGCAGCGCTGTCAGAGCGTGGTGGCACAAAATGACCGCTATGTGGATTTTATAAAAAAACACACCTCGATCAATCAGGAGGTCTCGATTACGGATTTGAGAGCTGTGGATAAAGCGCCAAGCGGAAATCGATTTCTGGTATACTCTTTATTTCCAAATACAATGGTCAATTTGAGAATTCGGTATGAAGATCAAAATAAGGAAACGATCGTGGTCAATGTCGGGCACAGTATTTTTAATCCCAAATGTAATGTAAATGTGGGTCTGATGCTCGCCCAGTTTGACGGCGGAGGCCACCGCGGAGCAGGTTCCGCGCGCTTTGTCGCCAGCAAGGCCGATGAATATATTCCGAAGATAATCAATATCTTGCTTAAGAACGAAAACAACGAAACTGAACAGTCGGGTTAAACAAAACTGAAAGAGCAAAAAGGGCCGAGTGATTCTCGGTCCTTTCTATTTGCCGCATTAAGAAAAGGACGAATTCTACCCGTCTTTTTTCTCGGACTGACCGGGTGTTTTCTGCTATAACCGGTTCTTATTGTAAGGGCTGAAGCTCATTGAGGCCGGTCGCGCCGCCATCATTATCGTCAATTCCAGAATCAATCTTGCATAAACGATCGGATAAACCTTTCGATCCTCATTTTCGTCTCCATGCAGTCCCGCTTTTCTTTTCGCCAAAATGCATTATAGTTTTGTATATTCGTATCACAAAAGTTAAGCTTTTTCTCAAGTTCGGTTTTTATTTTAATTAAATGAAAAACTTGCTTTTTTAAGGGAGGACATCATGGATCTAAAAGAATATTTCGAAAATACAAAAGGTGTGGGGGTGTTGGCCACCGCTGATGGTGACGGCAAGGTCGATGCGGCGATTTACGCCAGACCCCACTTTATGGACGATGGTACCTTGGCGGTAATCATGCGCGATCGGCTGACCCACCATAATCTGCAATCCAATTCTAAGGCAACTTTTCTGTTTATGGAAAATGGACCCGGCTATAAGGGCAAACGTCTGTTTATGACTAAGATCCGCGAAGAAGAGGATAGCGAACTTCTATATTCATTGCGCCGCAAACAGTATCCGGATGATCAGCAGGAAGTAAAATTTTTGGTGTTTTTCAAATTGGATAAGGAATTGCCTCTTGTCGGTGCCGGAAACTGACACCCCGCCGATCGGTCTTATTTTTTGCGAACCGGATTCAATTGAACGAGGGATGGAATGGAAGCAACTGAAGAAATACGAAGCCGTCTAAGGGATCTCTGCATTTCGCAGAAATTAGCGGTTGTCGCTACCCAGTCCGGCGGCCAACCCTATGCCAGCCTTGTCGCGTTTGTTGCCAGCGATGATTTGGGCCACATTTTTTTTGTGACCGCCAGAACGACCCGGAAATTCGCCAATTTGACGAAGGATTCACGGGTGGCTGTTCTGATCAACAGCAGCACCAATGAGGAATCCGATTTTCATGATGCTATTTCCATTACCGTTACCGGAACCGCCGAAGAAATTACGGATTCTGAAAGGGAAAATATCTTAAGACTTTACTTATCCAAACATCCGTATTTGGAAGATTTCGCCCATTCTCCGTCTTGTGCCCTCATAAAAGTTACGACCAAAACCTATTACATGGTTCAAAATTTTCAAAATGTCATGGAGCTACATGTCGATTGATGAACTGGATTCTATCGCCTGAAAATATCCACCAAGCGGATCGTCAACGGGCCGGTGGCAAAGGCTATGCGCTGGCGTTGCTGGTCAAGGGCGGATTCACGGTTCCCAAATCATTTTGTATCACCAGTGACACCTATTCCGAATACGTTGCGCAGACCGGCCTGCGTGAGCGCATTTTGCTGGAGCTGAATCGAAAATCTTTCAACGATATGCGCTGGGAAGAAATTTGGGATTGTGCGACTCGCATCCGTAACATGTTTCTGCGAAAGTCGATTCCTTCTGAGATCAAAGCAGAATTAACAAACGTAATCGAAGCCCAATTTGCGGGTAAAAGTGTCGTTGTTCGCTCATCAGCACCGGACGAAGATGCCACCGCAGCATCTTTTGCCGGTTTGCACGAATCCTATGTGAATATAAAAGGTGTGGATTTGATTTTGGACCACATCCGCAAAGTTTGGGCATCGCTATGGTCCGATGCCGCTTTGCTTTATCGCCAGGAGATCGGACTGGACGTGAACAAAAGTTCGATGGCGGTGGTCATTCAGGAAATTATTGTCGGCGATAAATCAGGAGTCGCTTTTTCAAAAAGCCCCAATGACAACACCCAGGGTGTTGTTGAATCTGTTTACGGTTTAAACCAGGGTTTAGTCGACGGTGCTGTCGAGCCCGATCGCTGGATTGTGGACCGCAAGCAGAAAACCGTTGTCTCCCATACACCGGCGCAGCGCACCCATTGGATGATTCCAGGCAAATCTGGAGTTCGGCGCGCCGCTTTGCCGGATAAGTTTGCCAAGCGCCCGCCGCTTAGCGCTCAGGAAGTCAGCCGCGTCTTTAAATTGGCACTTGATGCGGAAGGCTTTTTCAAATCTCCCCAGGATCTGGAATGGACGTTTCAAAAAGAAGAGTTATTTGTACTCCAGTCCCGCCCAATCACCACCCTCGCGTCGTCAAAAGAAGGTGACTCGCGCAGCTGGTACTTGAGTTTACATCGCAGTTTTGAAAATCTAAAGGCGCTCAGAGACAAAATTGAAAATGAATTAATACCGACAATGATTGCCGAAGCTGAAAAATTGGCGGACGTTTCTTTGGGCGACCTATCAGACAGAGAATTGGCTGCGGCAATTGATCATCGCTGGCAGGTCAATCAAAAATGGACCAACATCTACTGGGAAGAGTTTATACCGTTTGCGCACGGTATCCGTCTTTTTGGCCAAATTTACAATGACCGGATGCGCCCGCAAGATCCGTATGAGTTTGTCGATCTGCTGACGAACACCGCAATGGCCAGTTTGGAAAGAAACCAACTGTTAGAGGAACTGGCGGAGATGATTCGAAAAAGCCCATCTATCGCCAGAGATTTAGCAGCCGGTCAATTTGAAAACCTCGATCCGCAGTTTCTGAAAACAACAGCCACTTTTATTGAAAAATTCGGTGACCTCACGTGCTCGGTCACGGGTGGGACCCGGTGTGAACAGGCGTCAGATGCGCTTTATAAAATTTTACTCGAGATGGCCGCGCATCTGCCGACCCAAACCGGTCGGCAAAAACGAGCAGATAAAGTCGCTCTCGAAGAAACATTTTTGAATGCCTTTGAGGGTGAGCAGCAACAACAGGCTGCGGCGTTACTTGATCTTGCCCGCAGCAGCTATCAGCTGCGGGATGACGATAACATATATTTAGGCCGAATAGAGGCGCAGTTGCTGGCCGCCGTGCGCGAGGCCCGTCGACGTATTGGTGATACCAAAGCGGGAAGTACACGGCAAAAAATTGCCGATGAACTCATCCGCGTTGTTGAAAATTTGGATCATCGGCCTCAGTTTCAATCGCCCTACAAACAAAAACCAGATGACGGCTTTGTCGTTCAAGCCCGACAGCTTGTCGGTCAGCCTGCCGGACCGGGTTTGGCCAAAGGTATTGCACGGGTGATACGGAAAACGGCCGATTTATCGGAATTCAAATACGGCGAGATTTTAATCTGTGATGCTGTGGACCCGAACATGACCTTTGTGGTTCCCCTGGCTGCCGGTGTTGTTGAAAGAAGAGGCGGCATGCTAATCCACGGGGCGATTATTGCCAGAGAATACGGCTTGCCCTGTGTAACCGGTATCGCCGATGCCACCGTTCTGATCGAGAATGGGGATGAAGTTACCGTCGATGGGTATCTGGGAATTGTTACGATCGGTTCTTCAGACCTCTGACGCGGGCCTAAACCGGCTGAAAATGGGCTTCTTGCAATCCATTGAGCAAAAGAAAAGAATCAATCTTAACACACAAAATTTCAGCTTCGGGATGATCGATGAATCCAGCCAGATGAGGGTGAACGGCCAGAAGCTTTGCCGTAGCCTTTTTTTGTTTTTCTTCACCTTCGATTTCAGCGCAAACACCCTCTATCGTTAGCGCTTTAGCCTCGGAGCGAGGGGATTCTTCACGGGAATCAATCAGCAGGCTGACGGCTGGATTCTCAGTTAAATTTTTATACTTCTGGGTATTTCGGTGGGTCACCATATATATTTCTTCACAATTTTCATCGGTGACATAGGCCATCAGCGAACAATACGGTTTATCATCAGCCACGGTTGCCAGGACACAGATATTCTTTTCTTTGGCAAGTGCTTTCATTACTTTGAGCATCATCTAATCTCCAAAGCAAATACTGTTTTTATTGATTATTAATGATTATCATAGTTAAGTCTTTCAGTGAATCAAAATTTTGTCGAAGCTGTCTGTTATTTCGAAGAAGGGAAGCAATGGAGGTGCCATATGCAACAGCGAGTTCGGTTGGGGATCAGTTCCTGCTTGCTGGGGAATGCAGTGCGCTGGAATGCTGGGCATAAGATGGATCGATTTTTAACAAACACATTGGGTCAGTTCGTCGACTATGTTCCGGTCTGTCCGGAGGTCGAGGCCGGTTTCGGCGTTCCCAGGGAATCGATGCGTTTGACGGGTGATCCGGAAAAGCCTCGTTTGATAACCTTTAAGTCCAAAATTGATCACACCGATCGAATGCTTCGGTGGGCCAGAAAGCGGGTTAAAGAACTGGAAAAAGAAGACCTGAACGGCTTTATATTCAAAAGCGACTCTCCCAGCAGCGGGATGATACGGGTCAAGGTTTACACCGAAAAGGGCATGCCGGTTAAAAAAGGGGTGGGCATGTTTGCCCGGGAATTTATGGCGCATTTTCCGCTGATTCCCGTAGAAGATGACGGCCGCCTGCATGATGCCAGAATCAGAGAAAATTTCATCGAGCGGATCTTTGCGTTGCGACGCTGGCGCGAAACCATTGCCAATGGCAAAAACATGGGCAACCTGGTTGATTTTCATACCCGCAATAAGCTCTTGATTCTCTCGCACAGCCCCAAACATTCCAAGATGATGGGCAAGCTGGTGGCCGAAGGCAAACAGATGCCGATGAAAGAATTGTATGTTCGATACGAGGCCGCCCTGATGGAGTCCTTAGCGCTTAAGACGACACCTAAAAAGAATATGAATGTATTGCATCATTTGATGGGATATTTCAAAAAGCAACTGACAAAAGACGAAAAACAGGAGTTGCTCGATGTATTTGACCGCTACCGGCAGGAGTTTGTTCCGCTGATTGTGCCGATTACATTGATCAACCATTTTGTGCGAAAATATGATCAACAGTATTTGAAATTGCAGACCTATTTGAATCCGCATCCGGTGGAGCTAAAGCTCAGAACCCACGTCTGAACTGGATTTAAAACCACCATCTTTTACCCGATGGCTGCGTTGTCCCGCTTAATTATGCGGGATCTCACGTCCATTTTTGTGAAGATTAAGGGGTTCGTCAATCCGATTCAAAATGCTCACGTACTGCCGTGTACGCTCCGCTTTTGAATCGAATCGACGCCTTACCCTCGGGCAAAATCTGGCGGCTTTAAAACCAATTCGGGTTGTTTCTTTATTGATATAGGATCAGAAACCGGTCTGATATAAAAAGGACTTTGATATGCGTTCGAAACCCATACTGGTTACCGGAGCAACGGGGTATGTCGGCGGGCGTTTGATTCCGGCGCTGCTCGACGCTGGCTATCGGGTGAGGGCCATGGGCCGTTCGCTGGATAAACTCGGATGCCGACCCTGGGCACGGCATGAACGCATTGAACCGGTTCAAGGCGATGTCCTTGATCGGGGATCTCTCGAAGCAGCGAGCAGGGGTTGTTCGGCAGCCTATTACCTGGTGCATTCCATGATCGCCCAGAAAGAAAAGTTTGCCGAAGCGGATCGCAAAGCTGCCCGCAACATGTCAGACGCGGCTGACGCGGCAGGAATGGAACGCATCATCTACTTAGGCGGTCTGGCAGAAGCCACAGACGTCCCTTTGAGCAAACATTTGCAATCGCGCATCGAAGTTGCCGAAATCCTCAAAGCCGGAAAAGTCCCCACTACGGATTTGCGCGCTCCGATGATCTTGGGATCCGGCAGTGCCTCCTTTGAAATTTTACGGTATCTGGTCGAGCATCTGCCGGTGATGACAACACCGCGCTGGGTGTTTTCGCAGAACCAGCCGATTGCCATCCGCAATGTCATCAATTACCTCGTTGGATGTCTCGATCACGATGAAACCATTGGCGAAACCTTTGATATTGGTGGTCCGGATGTGCTGACCTACCGTGAGCTTCTGGATATTTACGCCGAAGAAGCTCGTTTGCCGAAACGCTGGATCATTCCGGTGCCGGTGCTGACACCGACGTTGAGCGCCTACTGGATTCATTTGATCAGCCCGGTTCCGACCTCCATTGCGCTGCCGCTGACAGAAGGATTGACCAGTGCAGCAGTTTGTACTGAAAATCGGATTCAGTCAATCATTCCCCAAAAGCTGTTAAGTTGCCGCCAAGCGGTTCGACTGGCACTGGAACGCATTAAACAGGAGCAGGTCGAAACTTGCTGGGCAGACGCCGGCGAGGTCTTGACACCGGAATGGGCCCACTGCGGAGATGCCGACTGGGCCGGCGGAACGCTAATGACATGCGGATATCGAATAAAAGTTGACGCAACAGTGGAGGCGGTATGGGAGCCAATTGGCAAAATCGGCGGCCGCAACAGCTATTATTTCGCCCAACCCCTCTGGCGGCTGCGCGGCTGGATCGATCGAATTGCCGGCGGCCCCGGTCTTGGACGCGTCCGGTCCGATTCATGCGACCTGTCGGTCGGAGACGCCGTCGATTTCTGGCGCGTTCTTAAAGTCGAGCCGCCCTTTCGCCTGATGCTGCGTTCTGAAATGAAGGCACCCGGAGATGCTTTGCTGGAGTTTGAAATTGCGTCCCTGGGGTCCAAGCGGTCCGAACTGAAGATGATTTCCCGATTTCTTCCCAAAGGTCTGGCTGGAATTGTTTACTGGTATGCTTTTTATCCCTTTCATCAGTGGGTTTTTTACGGAATGCTCAAATCGATTGCCAAACGCACCGCTAAATGCGTTTCGCATCGGCCGGAGCGCTTCACACCCAAACTTCACGGCAGCTGCGCTATGCCGCCAAGCCTATCGAAATAACCAAAAAGTGTGGATGATGCACTCCGGGCCGTCTTCTTGACAGAACCGATATCAAACTTACAGTTTCTAAGAACGAATCGTATATAGTGTGAAACAGTCGAATTGTTTTGACATCGAATGCGAATGTTTCACGAGCTTTTATCCGTACAAATCGCAACTGGCAGCGTGAAAGCGCTGCCAGTTTTTGTAAATTCCAGCTGTCCCTTTTGAGGCTTAGGAAACGTTATCGGCTCGATCGCAGCCAATTTTTGCCCACATCCCTTCAAACCGCCTGGAAATTGGATTGCTTGGACAAATCCTGCACGATATGATAATAGGCGCAAAGCTTACTGAGATCTTTAAATATCGCCCAACCGCACTGGAAAAAATATTTGGAAACTACCGTCAAAGCCAATGATTACCTATAAGGAGTTTATGATGAAACTGTTGATGCTAAGCATCAGTATCTTCGCGTGTGCTTTTATAAGTGGCCTCGCTTTGGCAGATGAAATATCAACCAGCGAGGCCAGTGCAGAGTGCATCGATTGCCATTCTTCATTTCAGCCCGGTAAGGTTAATGACTGGCAAAACAGCCGTCACGCTAAGATCACAGTTAAAAACGCCATGACGGTGGAAGGCGTTGCCCGTAAAGTTTCCAGCAAATCGGTCCCGCAACGTTTGCAAAACGTGGTGGTGGGATGCGCCGAGTGTCATACGCTGCGACCCAATGCGCATGCGGACACCTTTGATCATAACGGCTATGACGTTCATGTGGTGGTCAGCCCGGATGATTGTAAAACGTGTCATGCAACCGAAAGACAACAATATTCCAAAAATATCATGGCCCATGCTTATGGAAATCTAGCCAATAACAAGCTGCATCAAAAACTGGAGCACAGCATCCTGGCAGGAACGGCGTACAAAAACGAAAAAATCAACTTGAAACCGGCCAATGATGCGACCAAAGCAGAGGCCTGCTATTACTGTCATGGCACCAAGCTTGAGCTGAGCGGGTATGAAACCCGGGATACCGAAGCCGCCGGTGAATTGGAATTTCCGATCATCAAAGGCTGGCCGAACCAGGGTGTGGGTCGCATTAATCTGGATGGCAGCATGGGCGCCTGCTCGGCCTGCCATACCCGTCACACCTTTTCAATCGAAATGGCACGCAAGCCATACACCTGCAAAGAATGTCATGTGGGACCCGATGTGCCGGCCTTTAAAGTATATATGGCCAGCAAACA
>JASFTL010000116.1:0-9617 GCA_050053555.1 Desulfobacterales bacterium | reverse complement strand
TGTCAACCGCCTGGGGGATCCGTAAGTCTTTGCGGGGCCATGTTCAATCCGAGTTTCAGTCATTTTTTTCTGCAAAGTTGCGGTCAGCGCTCGTAAGGCAGGATTAATGTAGCCTGCCGGGATTTCCTCTGTGCCTATTTCGAGCAATAACGTGTCCATAATTTCCTCAAAATCAGGTGTCAGGTTTCATTTTTTGAGCAACGGATAACCCATATCTTCGCGCTGTCTTAAATATGCTTCTGCGCTAAGGCGTGCAAGATTTCGTATTCGCGCAATAAAGCCGGTCCGTTCGGTAACACTGATGGCTCCGCGTGCATCCAGAAGATTAAACGTGTGGGAACATTTCAGACAATACTCGTAGGCCGGCAATACGAGCCCGTCTTCAGCTTGTCGTGCGGACTCTACCTCGTATTTTTCGAACATCTCAAATAAAACGGGCACATCCGCTTTTTCAAAATTATACGTCGACTGCTCAACTTCCTGTTGATGATGCACATCTCCGTATTTTATTTCATCGTTCCATTGCAGCTCATAAACATTATCCACACCCTGAAGATACATGGCAATTCTTTCCAGACCGTAAGTGAGTTCGACCGATATGGGATGCAACTCAATGCTCCCTGCCATTTGAAAGTAGGTAAATTGAGTGATCTCCATCCCATCCAGCCAGACTTCCCATCCCAAACCGGACGCGCCCAGGGTGGGCGATTCCCAGTCATCTTCTACAAAGCGGATATCATGATCAAGGGGATCGACACCTAATACTTTCAAGCTCTGAAGGTATTGGTTTTGAACATTAAACGGAGAAGGTTTCAATATGACCTGATACTGGTAGTAGTGCTGAAGCCGATTCGGATTATCACCGTAGCGACCATCGGTCGGTCTGCGAGAGGGTTGAACATAGGCAACATTCCAAGGTTCCGGACCCAGCGCCTTTAGAAGCGTGGTCGGATGAAATGTGCCGGCGCCGACCTCTAAATCATAGGGTTGTGCGATCACACAACCCTTGCGGGCCCAAAATTTGTGTAATTCTAAGATGACATCCTGAAAGTGCATCTATTGTTCCTCTTTCTGGCATTGTTCAGGTTCAAAGGGCAGGAGCTAGGCAACTGGCAAATGTTTAATTGGTTTAATTCGTTCGATTTGTTAAATTGGTTAAGATTAAACCAATGAAACCAATAAGACCAATTCAACCAATTTAGCCAATTTAACGAATAATTTAACTGACACCTGAAACCTGACACCCGAAACCTAAAATTAATGAACAACCAATCCCCGGGAATCGATCTTCATATCCAGCAGACGGCCCTCATTTTCAGTTGAAAGTATGTCTTCCCACATGGGTTTTAGCCTGTCAATATGTTTAATTTCGCCCAGTGCCCAAACGCAACCGCCACCCCCGGCACCGGTGAATCGCGCACCGCAATTACCCAAAACGGCAGTATCAAACAATTGACTTCCAACCTGATCAAGTACGTCCGGAGTCATTTTTTTTCGAATTTCCGTTTCCTTGTTCATCAACACCACTGCCTGAGAATAATTTCGGTTAGACATGGCCCTAATAAATTGTCGCGTACATAAAGTAATTTCAGACCAAAGATCCCGAAACTTTCCGGAAAGAAATTGCTGAACCCAGCGGCCATTAATATCGCTCGATTCGTGTGGCTTTCCGCAATAGGCCAAAAGCAGGTGTTTTTCAATATCCTTATGATACGCTTTTGGCAACACCCGTTTCTTTCTGAACTGAGGCGCTTCAATGCCAACCGGCCACATCCAAGCATTTACGCCTCCATATACGGCAGCCAATTGATCCTGGAATCCACAGGGCACCCCTGCCACACTTTCCTCCAATCCATGGGCCAAAACAGCGATTTGAGATCGCGTCAACGGCTTGTTTGAAGTCGTTTTTTCCATTAGCTTCGAGAATGCGGCAATAAGCGCAACAGCCGCCGCCGAAGAACCTCCCAGGGCACCACGCGGTGGTGACTCAGATTCGATTTGGATATGAATATTAGCGGCTTTGAAGTACACCGCAATTGCAAACATTAGCCCCAAAGAATGTGCAAACGGTGCCCGGTTTGAAGGAAATTCGGCGCTTTTAAATCCTTTTGAAGAAATTCTAATCAAGTCCCCATGATAGGGCAAAAGACGAACACGGGTTCTCAGCGCCACGGCAATATTAAAAGTGCAGGGGGCCAGATGACGCAAAGGATAATAAAACGTACGAATGTCCAGAGTACCCCCCATATCGATACGGCAAGGCGCCGATGCAACAATCGGCTCTTTTTCAAGAATGCATTTGAGCTTATCGGTCATAGGGCAAAAGTTTTTATTACAAGCTATCTCAAAAATAGTATATTACGCTCAAGAACAAGGCAAAAGCCGACGCAAAAGCGCAGCATACATTGAGTATGTGAGCATTTTAAGGAGGCTTTTAACGCAGTTATTGAGGGTTAGATGCATTTTTGAGATGGCTTGTTATTTTCGAATTTGTTTCAGAAACTTGAGACTCCGGGGCTGCAACCCCATAATATACGGCACAAAAGCTTCCAGAAGTTCAAGCCCCTCCTCTAAGGCTTGCGGGCCAAATCGAATTCTGGACGCCTTCTTCAGGTCCCCACTTTCAACCCATTTAAGTTGTTTAATCGTCCCCTTCGATAGCCGGATACGACCGCCAGTGCCGGCAGCACACTCATCGCACAGGATTCCGCCTTTTGCAATGTCGAAGAAAACCCGGTTGCGTTGGATCGATTCCAATTGCTTTTGACAACGCGCACATTGCCTTAGATTTGGTCCATGGCCTGATAAGCTCAACAGCCTCATCTGAAACAAGATGCTTAACTCTGCCGCCGCAGATCCGCCGCTGTCAAGCCGACTGAGTACGTGTTGTAACAGAAGGTACAGCTGGACTTGCTTCCTGTTTTCTTCCAACCATTTATTAATCAACTCGCACCAGTAACTGGCGTAAGCTGTTTTGTTTATATCGTCACGAATCGCGCTAAAAGGCGACTGCAATACGGCTTCCTGTAAAACAGGAAGACCGCGCCCCCTGCTCATACTGCCCACAACTTCTACAAGCGAAAAAAGCTCCAAAATACCTGCAAAGCGCTTCGTGCTTTTTTTCGCAGATTTAGCAATCAAGGAAATTTTACCTCGCTTGAGAGAAAAAAACGTTAGGATGAGATCAAAATCTCCATAATCAAGTTTGTGGAGTAAGATGGCAGGCGTGGAAAATACTGACATGGAATCATAGACCAAGAAGTGCGGTCGCAATCAGGAAGTAAAAAGATACACTTATGATATCAATCGCAGTTGTAACAAAGGGTCCTGTTGCTACAGCGGGATCGATATTCACCCGAGCAAAACCCATCGGCACCAAAGAGCCAATCAGCGCGGCAACAGACATCGAACTGATAACTGCAAAGCATACCGAAATGGCCAGCACCTCCATGCTATAGCTCACTTGTGCTACACTACCGATTAAAAGGCCATAAACAAGTCCCAGGATAAAACCAATTGACAGTTCCTTGAAGACGACAGACCACAGATCCCGAATATGAAGACGGCCTGTTGCGAGACCGCGAACCACAATCGTTGAAGATTGAGTGCCGATGTTGCCGCCCATTCCCATAATCACAGGAATAAAAGCTGCCAGAGCGGCTATTTTATGTAGAGTTGCCTCATATTTACCGATGACGAGAAAAGCGATGATCCCTCCGACACAGCTGGCAAAAAGCCAAGGTAAGCGGATGCGGGTGCTTTTCAAAACCGATTTTGTTTCGACAAATTCCTCACCTACCCCGGCCATCTTTAATATATCCTCGGTCGCCTCACGCCTAAATATATCAATTACGTCATCAACGGTCACAATACCTACAAGCCGGTTGGTCTGGTCTACAACCGGCACTGCCAGAATATCATAACGGGCAACTATTTTCGCCACTTCTTCCTGATCCATATCCGTCTGAACTGAAAAAACGTCAGTTGCCATGAATTCTTTGAGCGGAGTATCGGGAGGAACGAGCACCAGCTGCCGTAAGGAACTCACTCCGACTAGCTTGCCGTAGTCATCAACCACATAGAGATAAAAGGGCATCTCGACTTCGGAGTATTCTTTTTGCAATGATTCGATGGCATCTTTAGCGGTGGCATCTTCTGCCAGAGCAATAAAATCGGGCACCATAATGCCACCGGCCGTGTCATCTTCATAGCGAAGCAGGTCTTCAACTTCCTCCGATTCCGCCTTTTTCATCTTTTCTAAGATGGCATCGGACTTTTCTTCCGGTAATCGTCCCAGTAAATCGGCCACATCATCGGTGGGCATCTGTTCAAAGATTTCAACAATATTTTCAAGTTTTATCTCTTCGATGAGGTCCAGGAACGTATCCTCATCCAGTTCGCTGAACAAAATTCCCTTTTGCTCAATGTCCGCAATCATATTGAAGAGCTGGCGCTGTTGCGAAAGCGATAATGAACGAAATACGACCGACAGATCTGCCGCATGGGTTTTGTTCACGATATTGCCGAGGTGAGTTGTGGCCCTGCGCCGCAAGAGACGCTTGATACTTTCAACTAATATTTTATTGCGATCGGTTTGCATTTTATAAGGAAGTTTTGAAAAACAACGAAAGAAAAAGGTTTATTGCTCCGTGTTCTCGTATTTAGGGAAGTTGAATGCTTACGACCTCTCCGATTTTGCCCGATATTGGTATCGGTTTTTCATTTAACTTCAGCACCAACCCGCCCGCATTGCCAATAAGCAGATTATACCCCGCTGAAGCCTCCATTTCCATTTGCTCGCCGGCTCTTAAGTTGTACTCTTTTGGATCTTTATTGTCTATGATTACCTTGACCCAGGTGTCTTCAACAGCTGTTATTTGCAATAACAGTTTTTCAGAAGAATTTGGAGTGAAGCCTTTTTGAGTATTCGCGATTTGCTGGTCCTGCGGTGGAGTTATGGTTGGTTTCTCATTGACTTCGTCTTTTTCTGCTGTTTCCGGCATATGAACTTTATTTTGAAAATAAGAAACGCCGTAAATGGATAAGACCATAACGCTCAGCAGAGCTGCAACCGAAAAAACCAAATGGCGCCAAAACTTCATTGAAGATCTTCCTGAAAAGCTTCCGGCTCCGGCAAGCGTACTCTCCATTCTGAGGCGGGCTTGAAAGAGCCTAACGGCTTCTTCCTCATCAGCACCCACAGCCCGCGCAAATGAACGCAAAAAGCCCTTCACAAATACTTCAGCCGGTAGCGCCTCGAGATCCTCTTTTTCGATATTTTGCAAATTGCCCATTCCGATACGAGTCTCGTGTGAAACTTTTTCCAAACTGATTTTTTTCTCAAGCCGTATGGACTGAAGATAACGCCCAAATGAAAAAGATTCTTTTTCAGTTTTCATAATGTTTCGCGTTATTTGATAATCTTGATGTGCGCTCCTTTGCGAAGTTCTTCAAGCCATGCTTTAAATCTGTTGTCAACCGCTTCGTTGTATAGAATTTCCTGAATTTCAGATTTAACTTCGGCCAGGAGTTTTGCGTCAGTTTTAACTATTTTCTGCACATAGATGATCTGATATCCAAAATCGGTCTCTATAATGGGAGAAAAATCTCCGGCTTTCATATCTACAACAACCTTTCGCAGTTGCGATGAAAGCTCGTTGAGTCTATAGAGTCCCAAGTCGGCGCCTTTGGGAGCCATTGGAGAATCCGAATCATCAGCAGCAAGCGATTCAAATGTTCGGCCCTGTTTCAGTTTTGTAATTACCGACTCCATTTTTTCGAATGCAGTGCTTTTGGCGGATTCATCGGCAAACTTGGGGAGCTTAATAAATATATTCCAAATGTGATATTTCGTCTCGCCGGCATACTTTTCGCGGTGAGCATCATAGTAATTTTTGATATCTTTTTCGGTGATAACAATTTTTGACTTAATTTCACGATTAACCAGTTTAGTCCTGAGTAACTGCTGCTTTATGTTTTTGCGGTATTCTTCCAAAGTAATGCCCTGCCGGGAAAGTCCGGCTCTTAAGTCTTCATCGGTGAGAGAGCGCGCCTCCTTTAAACGTTCAAGCGCTGTATCAATTTCTTTCTCGCTTACCTCAATATTATTTTTCTTGATTATCTGATCAGTAAGTTTCCTGTCAATGAGCCGGTTGAGTAAATCTGTGCGTAGTTTAAATAGAGTTTCACGCTCTTTTTCAGGGGCGTATTCAAGTGCTTTGATGTTTTCCTCATAAGGCTCAAAAGTCTTATTCAGATCGTAAAGTGTAATGAGGTCCTCATTGACAACCGCAACAATCCGATCCACAACGACCGCATCTGCCGCCAAAACCCTGAAAGGAAAGACCCCAATGTTGAAGATGAATCCCCACAGAAAATAAATGGATAAAAACTTGCTAATTTTTACAAAAGAATGTCTCATCTTCTACTCATTCATCATATTCGAGGTTCTCGCATCCTCTTCCTGACGGTAATGAGACCCCGAAATTCTTTCCCACTGACTGCTGTTGATTTCTATATTATATTGCTGTTTAAGCTCTTTCATCCATTTTTGGTAAGCTTCTTCCCTTTTTTTCCGGCGTAAGTGTTTAATAATCATTTCGTTGATATCATCTATCTTGGCGACCGGATCCTTATCGGGCGTTTTGGCCTTAAAATTTTTTTGATAATACTGGGCAATATCTTCAGGTGTAATAACAACCTGATTTTTAAGCTCGCTGTCAACTACCTTTTCCATCAGCAATCGATTTCTTAAACGAGCTTCCCATGATTTATAAGACACGGCGTATTCAAGCAGTGTTTTTTCAAAGGTATCTTCAGGGTAGTCCTTTTTAATGTCGGCAACTGCCTCTTCAAGCTCCTCATCTGAGATATATAGACCCAGTTCCTCCGCCCTTTCAAGGATAATCATTTCAACCATCAGCTGATTTAAAAGACGAAGTTGCGCATTTTTGAAATCATCAGGCTCATATCGAAGGTCATGTGGATAGGCCGTTTTGGAAATCTCAAAAGCCTGATTAAATTCAAGAACTGTTAATACTCGATCCCTGACTTGAATTAAATTTTCATCATCAGGATTTGATCCTGTATTCATACAGCCGCTAAAGGAAACAAGGAACAACACCGTTCCCAGCAACCATCTTATTGTTGAATTATGACGTGTCATTAAACACCCACTTGCAGTTTTTGTTATATTGGCACTTGGCTCAGATGCTCAGATCTTAATTATATGCCCACTAACGAATTGCCTGATTATAAATTGATCACAGATTTTCGGATGCACGATTCAAGTAATATCTGTATTTTGCACGGGTCGGAGGTTTCCAGCGGCAAGGCAGTTAAGGGCGAAGCGATAGTAAACTATGCTTCGTCCTTAATAACGCAGCATATGGGAGTCTCCGGCCTGCCCGCCGGGTGAAAATAGATGAGAAATAAAAAAGATTATCATCCGATTTACAGATTAAGAATAATGATTTGTATACTAATTTTGGGTGAATCTGCTGCAATCAGATAGCAAAAAGATTCTCATCTATTTTCATGAGGAGCACCTTGATATCACAAAATTAGGCGCTTCATCCCGCAAAGCGGGGCAAAATGCAGATATTAACTTTTAATTGTTAACACGCTCAACAATTTCTTTCAATATGTTTTTGACTCGGCTCAAATGACGACCACTATCATAACCCGCCAATTTAACACACATTACGTGCCCCTTCTTCATCTCGTAATGTTCAGGAGCCGATAGAATCATATCCACCAGTTTCTCGGTGTTCTTCATATGTGTATCTGAAAAGTGCAGAAGCAACTGTTGACTGGTTAAATCCAGCCGGGATACGCCAGCCTTTCTTGATAATATCTTAAGACCAATTTTAAGGAGCAGATTACTCGCCTCCTTTGGCAATTCACCGTAACGATCGATTAACTCCGTAATAAACTCGTCTATTTCTCTGCGATCTGTCATTTTGGCCAATCGTCGATAAGCCGCCAACCGCTGGTCGATATCCGGAATATAGGATTCTGATATAAAAGCAGACATGCCAACATTGATTTCGGGCTCCAGTGATTCCACTGGTGCTTCGCCCTTTAATTCGGCGATTGCGTTTTCCATTAACTTTAAAAACATATCGTAGCCGACCGCAGCAATATGGCCGGATTGAGAAGCGCCAAGAATGGTTCCGCCGCCTCGGATCTTTAGGTCATTCATCGCGATCTGAAAACCCGATCCCAAATCACTGTGTTCCATGAGAACCCTTAAACGCTTTAGGGCATCTTTTGTCAGCAAACTTTCATTTGGGATAATCAGACAGGCATAAGCCTGCTCATCCGCTCGTCCCACCCGTCCGCGTAGCTGATAAATTTGAGCCAGTCCAAAGCGGTCGGCGCGATTGACAATAATGGTGTTGGCCGAGGGGATGTCCAAGCCGGATTCAATGATGGTCGTGCAGACGAGCATGTCAAATTCTTTATTCAAAAACCGATACATAACCTGTTCAAGATCATCTTCCGCCATACGGCCATGGGCGATATCCAGTTTGACCTCCGGCACCAGATATTGCAATTTTCGGGCAATTTGGGTGATGCTTTGAATATTGTTGTGAACAAAGAAGATCTGGCCGTTTCGCAGCAACTCCTTTCGTATGACTTCTGTTATCAATTCCTCATCAAATTCAGAGACGTAGGTGATAATCGACTGTCGATACTCCGGTGGGGTAGAAATAATACTGATGTCGCGGATTCCCATTAAAGACATATGCAACGTTCTCGGAATCGGAGTCGCCGTCAGTGCCAGCACATCCACATTGTGCTTTAATTTTTTCAACTTCTCTTTATGGCTGACACCAAAGCGTTGCTCTTCATCCACAACGAGCAATCCCAGATCTTTAAAAGCGATATCCTTTTGCAGCAACCGGTGCGTTCCGATAACAATATCGAGCCTGCCCGCTTTCAGATTCTCTAGTATTTGCCTTTGTTCCCGTGACGGGCGAAATCGGCTCAGACAGGCAATATTGATCGGATAACGTTCATAGCGTTTTGAAAAAGTGACATAATGTTGTTCGGCTAATATGGTTGTTGGAACCAGTATGGCTACTTGTTTACCGTTATTTACCGCTAAAAAAGATGCCCGCAAGGCGACTTCGGTTTTGCCGTATCCCACATCTCCACATACCAGTCGATCCATGGGCGTCGGCTGATACATATCAGCAAGTACATCTTCAATAGCGTTGACTTGATCGGCTGTCTCTTCATATTCAAATCCGGCTTCAAAATCATGAAAATAATTATCAACCGAACTGAAAACAAATCCTTTCTCATATTTTCTCTTGGCGTATAAATTGAGCAGTTCACCTGCGATCTTCTCTGCGGAACGCTTGACCCGGGCCTTTACCCGTTTCCAAGAAGCACCCCCCATTTTATCAATGACCGGTTCAATTCCGTCCACCCCCATATATTTCTGAACCATGCTCATCCGGTCAACCGGAAGATAAAGCTTATCGCCATCTTTATACAAAAGTACAAGAAAATCGTTGGTGATGCCGTCCACCTTCAATTTTCGCAGTCCGTCATAACGCCCAATACCGTGTTCAATGTGAACGATCAGATCATCCTTTTTTAAATCC
>JASFTL010000115.1:0-9617 GCA_050053555.1 Desulfobacterales bacterium | reverse complement strand
GCATACCAGCGCCTGAATTCTTTGTTCATCCTGCTTTTGAAACTGAGTGCCCTCCAGCAGTTCTTCCAATTGCAGCTGCACGGATTCATCCGGATAAAAGAGCAGCTCTAATAACGAATCCGTTTCACAGCTGGATTCATCCTGCAGAAGCGCTTGAAAGTCAGCGATGGAGGGATTTGAGAACGTCGAATCGATATAATGCAATGTATCCGCATTCATCGTCAATCCGCTGCGCAGCATGTCAATAATCTTCTCTGCTACCTGTTTGATTTTATTTTCTGATGCCATTGAACTTCAATTAATCAAGAAAACACGAAAATTTGAAAGCACTAAATTGAAAATATATATAAACTGTTTAAAACGGTTTAAGAGCCGCAGATTTTGTCTGACAGTCCCGCCTGCCATCGGGCAAAATATGAAGGTTTTTTAGATGTATTTGGACATTTTTAACATGATATCATGCTTCTGCAGCCCGCCCGGCATGTTCTCTTTCATCTGGCCGTTATCAAAAATAAATAAAAATGGCACGCTCAGGATATTGAATTTGGATGCCAGCACGGGGTTGGCTTCAACATTTAATTTGCCCACCCGCACTTTACCTCTGGCATCCGAAGCAAATTCATCGATAATAGGTGTTACGGCCCCGCAGGTCGTACACCAGGGTGCCCAGGCAAACAACAGCACCGGCAGAGGAGATTCTAATACCTTGGTATCAAAATTGCTGTCGGTGACCATAACCGGCTGCGGCTCAAACAGTTCCTCGGTTTTGAGTAAAGACCTACATTTGCCGCATTTGCCACCCGCATCAACCTTACCTGCCGGAATTTTATTCTTCGTACCGCATTCCGTGCAGCGCATCTTGATTGCTTCGCCCGGGGCGGTTTTCTCCTGCGCCGCCGGCAAGAGACGGTGGCATTTGCCGCATTTGGCGTCAACGTCGATTTTTTCGGGCGGTATCCGGTTGGCCGCCCCGCACTCCGGACAGCGAACAATATGAAAATTGGTTTGATTCATCTACTCCCTCACGCAAATGCTACAAATTTTTCTATATGATAAGGACTCCGTCGATCATGTAAAGGACGACTTTAGAATTCGGAATTTTAACCGCGGACACACGCAGACTGACGCAGACCTTTTCCCCTGACGACCCGCCAGGGGGAAAAACTGTCATTGATAGGCGCAAAAAATTCTGCTTATTAAATCTAACTGTCGAACACGCGCACAATCAAAAATATCCATAAGCCACTCGCCAGCAGCCAGAAATCACCATGCAGCGTTGAGAATTCAGCAACCACTACCCAATATCCAACTCCCAGTATCCAACTACGGCATCACCCCATAGGCTTTCAGCTTTTTGTGCAGCGTTTTGCGGGTTATCCCCAAGCGTCGTGCCGCTTCGCTTTTATTACCTTCTGCCGCCTCCAGGGTATTTAAAATAACGGCCTTTTCAACCTCATCGAGAGGGACATCACCCTGTACCGAAAGCCGGGCCGGATTGGCAAGATCCTGATCATTTTCAATCGCTGGATCCTTCATAAACGGAAAGTCCGCCTGATCAAGATAATCCGATCGCGCCAGCACCACGCCGCGTTCGACGGCATTCATCAATTCCCGAACATTGCCCGGCCAGTCGTATCGGATAAGACTATCCATGGCTTTGGGTGTGAATCCCTTTATGGCTTTACGGTTTTTGGTGGCAAACATTTCAAGAAAGTGTTGGGCCAGCAGCGGTATATCCTCCTTTCTTGCCTGCAATGGCGGAACCTGAAGCTCGACCACGTTCAGACGGTAGTAAAGATCTTCACGGAAAACACCCTCCTTTATCTGCTCCATCAGGTTTTTGTTGGTGGCGGCAATGACGCGCACATCCACCTGAATGGTGGTTTCACCGCCCACGCGGTTAAACTCGCGTTCTTGCAGCGCCCGCAACAATTTTACCTGCATCATCAAAGACATTTCGCTGACTTCATCCAGCAACAAGGTGCCCCCGTGGGCCTGTGTAAAGCGTCCCTCTTTGCGCCGGTCTGCGCCGGTAAAAGCACCCTTCTCATGGCCGAAAAGTTCTGATTCCAATAGCGTTTCCGTAATGGCCGCACAATTGATTTTCACAAACGGGCCGTTTTTGCGGAGACTGTTAAAATGAATGGCGCCGGCAATCAGTTCTTTACCGGTGCCGGATTCGCCGGAGATTAAAACCGTGGCTTCAGACGGAGCAACCTGCGCAACCGTTTCTAAAAGCTTTATCATGCTTGGGCTTTTACCGATGATGTTTTGACTGTCAAATTGTTTTCCCAGGCTTTCCCGCAGCAGGCGGTTTTCTTCCCTGAGCCGGGTATGCTCCATGGCCCTCTCAAGGGTCAAGCGTAGCTTATCGAAATCAAGCGGTTTGGTGAGATAATCATGGGCGCCCTGTTTTAGAGCCGCCACCGCATTTTCAACCGAGGAGTAAGCGGTCATGATAATAACGGGAATTGCGGGATTATATGATTTGATGGTTTCAAGGGCTTCAAGACCGGAAACCTTGACCATGCGAACGTCCATTAGAACCAGATCAAAAGATGTTTTCCTTACCTTTTCGACGGCTGTGGACCCGTCATCTGCTTCCGAGACGGTATATCCCCATCCGCTGATGAGCGTGTTGAGCATGGTTCGGTGCGCCTGGTCGTCGTCGACGACCAGAACCGTACTTTTTTCAGTCATGGTTTTTACTTTCTTCTGAAATGGGTAAAGCAACCGTAAATATGGTTCCCTTTTCCAAGTCGCTTTCCACGGTTATTTTGCCGTCCAATGCTTCGACAATATTGTGGGCAATTGCCAATCCCAAACCGGTACCGGTCGATTTTGTCGTAAAGTAGGGGTCAAATATTTTGGAAAGATCCTCCGGGCTGATTCCGCAACCGGTGTCAGAAATCCTGACGTAGATTTCGCTGTTATCGCCATTTGATGAGAGCGCCACGTCTAACTCTCCACCATTTTCCATGGCGTCAATTGCATTCAAGTATAAATTTAAAAGGATCTGATTAATGCGGTCGGGATCGCCCCACATCGAATCCACGCCGGCGGCATGTTGGGTTTGTACTGAAATGCTTTTCGCGGCGGCGCGGTCCTCAATCAGTTTGATGGAGTCTTTGAGCAGGGCCGGCAACGATATCCGCTGCTTTTTTACCGTGATGGGTCTGGCAAATTCAAGGAGCTGTCCGACGACCCGATTGAGGCGATCGATTTCCTGGATCATGATGTTGGCGGTCTGTTGATCATCCGGCCGATCGGGATATCTTTCCTTAAAATAGGTGGCAAATCCTTTGATGGAACTTAGTGGATTGCGAATTTCATGGGCCACTCCGGCTGCCAGTCTGCCCACCGAGGCCAGGCGCTGGCTTCTGGTGATTTCTCTGCGAAGTGCCCGCACTTCGGTTAAGTCTTTAAACAAAAGGACATTGCCCAGGAAAACACCATCTTCATCTTTAAGACTGCTGGCCGCGATTTCCAGGGGAACCATTTTCCCTTCGACCGTTGTGCATTCGATTTCTTTTTCGATCACCGCCTGATGACGTTTAGAATGATTGATTTCAGCGAGGAGCTCAGGCGGAATGATTCGGCTGGCTTCCTGGCCGATGACATTTACGGCAAAAAGCTTCAGGATGGACTCGGCACCATTATTGAAAGCGGCAATTCTGCCCTGATTGTCTAAAGCGATTAAACCGATGGGCACATTCTCCACGACGTTATCCGAAAAGGCCTTTATTCTGGAAAGTGATGCCCTTGTGGAGCGATAGCTTTGAACCAGAAACAGCAGCGTGAATCCGGCAAATCCGACCAGCAGCAGGATAGCACCCATGATGACGGCGTGTCGCACATCAGCCTTCTGTGCCTCTTCAATGGGACTCATGTCCAGCCCGACGAATATAATCTGTGGTAATTGCGAGATATTTCCGTTCTCCTGCCAGCGCATTTGAGATCTACGGCCCATCATTTGCATATGGCGCCGCATCATCCCCGTCCCCCTATGCGGACCGGTCGGGATAAATTTTCGATAAACCTCAAAGACGTTTTTACCGTCGGTCTGCATGATCCGGCGCCACTGCAAGGTTTTGGAGCCCGATATTTTTTTTAGATCCAATTGAGCGCCATAGGTCCGACCGATCTGGTCGGGATTACTATGGGCGAGGGTTTTACCGGTTTCATCGGCGACCAAGAGATGAACGATATCCGGTTGTTGAGCGGTTTCTGCCAGAAGCTGTTGAAGCTGAAATCCCCCCCAGTGCCCCATCATCCCGGTACGGGTGCCGGCTTCAAAGGACCGGATCAAGGCCGCCCCTTTTTCCAGCAGAAGATGGATGCTTTTTTCTTTCTGGCGGTTGATGTTTTCGAGGGTGACAAAAACCACAATCGGCAGCAGCACGGCCACCGCCCCGATCAGTACCCAGGGCGGAATTCCGGTCCAGAATTTTTTATTTTTTAATTTAGCCAACATAACTTTCTTTTAGAGCAAATCAGGTGCCAATGTCCGGCTACCCGTTAGCCCGTTTGCCGGTTTATCCGTTAAGCTATTGAATTGAATATACTATTTGATCAGGGCCAACCGGCAAACCCAAAAGCCGATGGGCTTTTTATTTGTGTACAAAATACCCAACGAATCGATTCCAATTGGATACATAGTATCCATTATTTTGCGATATTCAATATGTAAATTTCGATTTTAGCCGCCGGTTAATAGCAGACAATAAAAATATAATATTAGATATCAATTAGTTATATAAAATTTTTCCTCAATCCTTTGATTATGGCACGCGATTTGCCATATAACTTTGGTAAAATCTAAAAAAGAATCATGGTCCAATAACAGATAACCCATAACAAATAACGATTTAAAATTTCAGGTGAAATTTTTAATTCACAAAACGGAGGTAATCAAATGAATTTTAACAAAACAGGTAAAATTTTGATGGTGTTGGCGATCGCGGCCGTTCTTGCGATCTCGGTCACTTCTTTCGCCGGCTGGGGCAGAGGACAATGGGGCTATGGCCACCATATGGGCCCGGGTTATGGCATGCACCGCGGCTGGGGCGGCGGACCCTCAGGCTATGGTGGCTATGGATATCAGAGTGGTCTCAGTGATGAAGATATGGCCAGGCTGGACAAAGAGCGCCGGGCTTTTTTTGAAGCAACCGATGAGCTCCGGGAGGAACTTTATCAAAAGGAACTCGAGTTAAGAAGCGAACTGGCCAAGCCGGAGCCGGATGCCAAGAAAGCCGCCGGATTGCAGAAAGAGATTTCCAATCTTGAAGGCCAGCTGGATCAAAAGCGTCTCGATCAACAGATCAAGATGCGAAAAGATTTCCCACGCTTCGGTTACCGGAGCAAAGGCTATGGCCGTGGCGGATGGGGAATGGGCCGCGGAATGTATGGCGGTGGCGGTTATGGGGGCGGCAACTGCTGGAATTAATACCAAAATTAAATAATAATCCAACCAGAGGGGGGCATTTTGCCCCCCTTTCTTTTGTCTGCGATCAAATGATATCAAACAAATAGGGTACGTCAGAACCCATCCGGAAATGAGAAATTCTCCTGCGGGCACAGATATCCTGGCTTAATAATATTTCTTGACTCAACTCGCAATTTTCATTACTTACCTACTTATCCAAGCAGTGTTCACCTCTACCTTTGAAAAAAAAAGCGCGTGCGCTTTGAGAAAAGCCACGGGCTCCTATCTTGATAAATATTGCAGAATTTTTAGAACCAATTTTGCTATTAATGTTTTTATAAAACCCTTCCACACTTTTTTTAATAACTACATGAAATTTTTACTTAAATAAGGGCATAAAATGGTAGCCTAATGCAAATTTTTATCTTAACCGGCAAAACGTGATGAAAGGAGGTGATGGCAGGAAGCGATTGGTGGCGGCATATCGAATAATATACTAATGTAAGACACTTATACAACAGGAGGTGATTGAGGATAAAAAGATTTTTATTTTTCAAATTTAACCATGTCACCAAAAGGAGGAAAAAATGAGGAAGAGAATCTTGGCGACAACCATCTTTGCGATTTTTTCAATGGTATTATTGCTGCCGACTTTTGCGGTAGAAGCGCAGGCGGCGGACAAAATCGGCTGGGTCGGCCCCGTTTACAAGGAGCTATCTGCCAGTCTGACCAAGGGATTCAAGGAATACTATAAGAAAACCTATGGCAAGGACGTGGACATCACGTTCGTGCGACCCGGCGGGTGGCCGGTCTGCCTGGACAAAGTCAGAGCGTGGGGCGGCAAGCCCGATGCCGACATCTTCCTGGGTGCCGGTGCTCCGGCGCATGAAGTCTTAAAGAAAGAGGGACTGATTGTGCCTTACAGGCCCAAGAACTGGGATAAGGTTCCCGCCGATTGGCACGGCATGAAGGTAAAGGATAAAAATGATTACTGGACTGCTTTCGCGCCCTGGATCGTCACCAATCTGTACAACGAGAAGGTTTTGAAAAAGCTGAGGCTCCCACCACCAAAGACCTGGGCCGATCTGCTCAACCCTATCTACAGGGGTAACATCGTGCATACGCTGCCATATGCCTCCGGCACCATGCATGAAACCGTTGAAATTCTCATGCAGGCATTTGGCGAAAAAGAAGCCTGGCGCTATCTCAGATTACTGGCGGCGCAGCTGGCACGCTTTTCCACCGGCAGTACCGATACGACCCAACTCGTGGCCCGCGGTGAAGTACCCATCGGTGTTGCCCAGCCGCAGATGAACGCCATGGCGGCGCGCAAAGACGGCTTTCCGGTACGGGATTTGCTCCCGGAAAAAACGATCCTGGTCCCGGAGGCAGTGGCGTTGTTGAAAGGCGCGCCCAACGAAGAGGTCGGCAAAATCTTTTTGGACTGGCTATACAGCGATGACGGACAAAAACACGTGCTCGAAGGACGTTACTTCGCGTCTAACACGGACGTTAAATTTTCCGCGTGGGAAAAAGAAGGTGTCATTATGGCCACGCACGCCAAAAAGGCGCTGGGCGTTGATTCGTTCTGGGATCTGGATGTCGAATTTATTGAATACGACCTGGATCTGGCGACCAAGAGATGGGACGAAGTCAACAAGAAATACGAGTACGAGATCTACCGCAAGTGGGGCGAGCTGAAAAGCAGTCTGTTCCTGATCGAAGAAGTTGAGGGAGAAATTAAAGAGGCCAAAGCCGCTCAGATGAAAACGTCAAAGGCCGAGGCGAAGATAAAAGAAGCCCGCAACCTCTTTGAGGCAGAGGGCAAGTATGCTGCAGCGCGTCTGGCTGCGGCGAAAGCGCGAGCTCTGCTGGTTACACCTTAACGGCAGCGCAAGTCAGAATAGGTTATGAGCTTAATAGTGGGGCCTGCCCTGCAGAATGCTTTTTTGCGGCCTGCGCGAGGGATTCAACGGGGTGGGCCCCCGCTTGCTCGACCATCACGCAGCAGACCCGAAAGGATGTGATATGTCGCGCGGCAATTACTACCTGGCAGCATTCCTGTGGCTGATTATCGCCTTTTTCGTGATTTATCCGCTTTCAATTGTGGTGATTGAAAGCTTCAAGATCTCCGGAACCGACAGCTGGGGCTTCCAAAACTATCTGGAATTCTTCCAGGACACCTATTATCTGAAATGCTTTAGCAATACCCTGCTTCTGAGTACGCTATTGCTCGTGACGACCACCGTATTCGGAATTCCCCTGGCGTACATTCTGGCGCGATACCGGCACCGGGGCAAGACCTTATTCACGGCTCTCATTCTTTTGCCGATTGTGCTGCCTGCTTTCGCCGGTGTATTCGCATTTATCATCTTTTTTGGCAAATATGGGACTTTAAATCTGCTCTTGATGGACATCGGGTTGATTGAAAAACCCATTAATTTCATTTACGGGCGCCACGGTCTGGTATTCATACAAGCCCTGCACATGCTGCCATTTATCGTCCTGGGTCTTTCGGCCGGATTCACCAATATCGATCCCGCCTTCGAAGAAGCCGCCGAGGTTGAGGGCGCCAGCGGTTTTCGGAGATTTTTCACCGTCACGTTGCCGCTGTGCACACCCAGTTACATGGCGGGCGCCGTCCTCGTATTTCTGTGGCCCTTTACCGATTGGCTGACGCCCTTGATTCTGGGGCAGGTGGACTATTTGCCTTCGATTTCGTACATCAACATCGCCTATCACTTTACCGACATGCATCGCAAATACATGGGAATTGTGGCGGTGGTTGTTTCGGCTTTTGTTTGTATCGGCCTCTTTTTGTTTGCCCGGTGGTGGGTCGAGCGGAGAAAGTATACCGGTCTCTCCAAGGGGACCACCTCTGAGGGACGGGTGATCGAACCCAGCCCTCTGGTCAAATCAGGCGCCTACGTGTACATGGTGTTGATCGCCATACTCGTCCTGCTGATTCCGATCGTGCTGGGGTTAGCCGCTTTTTCCAGAAGATGGACCTTTGAGGTATTTCCGACATATTGGACCCTCGAAAATTTCAGACTTATTCTGCTGGAAAGCCCGAATCTGATAAAAAACTCTTTCCTTTTCAGCGGAATAGCCCTTATTTTCGGAATCACCTTCGGACTTCCGGCCGCCTACATCATCGTCCGCACCCGTGTGCCGGGCAGAGATGCGCTCGACTTTGTGATCACACTGATGCTGGCGTTTCCGGGTATTGCCATCGGCGTGAGTTATCTGCTGGCATTTTGGGAAGGCATACCATTAGCCAAGTTCTGGATCATCATGCCGCTGGCCCTGTTTTCAAGGCGGCTGCCTTATTTTTTGCGGATGGCGCATTCCTCTTACCTGCAGCTGGACCCTTCGCTCGAAGAGGCATCCGAAGTATCGGGCGCAAGTAAGATCAGAACTTTTTTTCTGATATCTTTGCCGTTGCTGCTCAAAGGGGTGCTGGTGGGGGTGGTAATGTTTTTCATCATGGCCTTTCAGGAGATATCGACCGCGATATTTCTTTATCGCGGCGGGTGGGAAACCCTGCCCATTGGAATCTATTTGAACTGGCACCGCGGCATGGAGTTTGGTATCGCTGCCGCCATGGCTTTTTTGATGATTGTGATCACCTTTATCCTCCTGCTGATCATATCCAGAGTCGGTGGGGGTGTCCTCAAAGCCGCCTGGGGGGCGGGTGAAAAGTAAAGGTTTCAGGTGTCAGGTGTCAGATCTGGCTGAAACGCTTGATGATCGGATGCTGATACCTGAACACTGACACCTGAACCGCGTTTAGCGGAACATTTGACGACTGTATAAGGAGACAAATTGTATGGCATTTATCGAGATCCAAAACCTGTTCAAGCACTTTAAAGACATTGTGGCCATTAACCGCATCCACCTTGAAATCGAAAAGGGAGAGATGCTGACATTGCTGGGGCCCAGCGGGTGCGGCAAAACAACGACGCTTCGCTGCATCGCCGGACTGGAGAAACCCGAAGAAGGCGACATCATTATTGACGGCCTTCCGATGCTTTCGAAAGGATTTGTCCAGCCGTCAAAAAGGGGAATCGGCATGGTGTTTCAAAACTATGCCGTTTGGCCGCACATGAAGGTATTCAGTAATATTGTCTACGGCTTGAAACTTCAGAAGATGCCCAGGCAAAATATCCGGGATCAGGCCGCAAAGGTATTG
>JASFTL010000114.1:0-9676 GCA_050053555.1 Desulfobacterales bacterium | reverse complement strand
TGAGCTCAAAATCCGCCCCTGTAACCTTAGAGGCCTTAAATTTCGCAACCTGGGTAAAATCCAGGTTGTTGAAGCGGTTTCACCAGCAAAGGAGGAATTTCATGTCTGTCGAAGAAAAAATTGATATTGATATTTTTAAGGTCGTCTTCAGAGCAATAGCTGAATCAGATAATCTGGAAATCATGGCCAATCACCTAACGCAATTGCTGGTAGCAGCTCTTGAAATAAAGGGATGTACGATTTTTGCGATAAATCCGGAAACTGAAGAGCTGGAGGTGCTGGCAAGTTTTGGATTGAGTATGAAATATTTAAACAAAGGACCTTTGTTAACGCGTAAAAGCATTGGCGCAACCTTAAGAGGACAACCCATTGTCATCCGCGATGTGAATAAAACAGATCGGCTGCAATACCCTGAGGATGCAAAAAATGAAGGCATTGGCGCCATTGTATCCATTCCAATCAAATTTAATGATAAAGTCATCGGCGTTTTACGACTCTATCATCATGAGGTTTGGGATATTTCGGATAAAGATGTCGACTCGCTGCTGGTGCTGGCTGAAAATATCGGTCTGGCAATGACCTATACACGAATGCTCAACGCATTCAAGACCATCAAATATACGATGAATGAGGTCCAGCCCGTCGGAGTGGAAATCGCCGAAGACTAAAACCCACCTCAATCGTTCGGCAGTATAGGTCTCAGACTAGCGCTCCGGCGGATGGCGGTTAAGCTCTAAATGCACAGCCGCAGAGCGGTCCTCTGTGAACGTCTTTTCATGCCTTCTCAAATTAATTAGATCCGCTCGCTGCGGCAGCCTTTTCCCGGACGGCCCAGAGGTCGGCCCCGCTCAGAACAGCGTCTCGCCTCAAATCTTGATCCGATGATGATTCAAAACCGTTCCTTTTTCGGACAGTTCCTCGCCTGCCCGTAACTTCGGGCATGCGGTCTTTTTAATTGACTTAACTGTCACAATGTAACAACATGTATTGTTTAAATCTTTGTTCTAAAATAGGAAATGGTTTACCGGTATGCAGGAAGCCGCAAAACAAAATCTATCGGCCGAAACCTGGGCGACAAAATTAAAAGCCTATTTTTCCAGGTATGAAGGGGCTATTATCGCGTACAGTGGGGGTGTTGACAGTGCCCTGCTGGCCTATGCTGCCTATCTGACTTTAGGAAATAATATGCTGGCTGCTCTGGCCGACAGCCCATCGCTTTCGCGCAGGGAATATCGACATGCCCTGGCTTTTGCAAAGGACCACGGTATTCCCCTTCAAATTATTCACACCCAGGAAATGCAAAATCCGCATTATGCGGTCAACCAGGGCGATCGTTGTTACCATTGCAAGAAAGCCCTGTTTGAAAGGATCGAGGAAATGCGAATGCAGCCGGGCAATTCATTCAGCAACTTACCCTGGCCGATTTTTTACGGTGTTAATCTTGATGATCTGGGAGATTACCGCCCGGGAATGCAGGCCGCTGACGAAGCAACCATTCTGGCGCCTTATTTGGAATTGAAACTGGATAAAAACATGATCCGCATGGTCTGCAATTTTTTCGGCCTCGAAGTTGCCGACAAACCGGCTATGCCCTGCATGGCCAGCCGAATCGCTTACGGCCAGGAGATCAGTTTGGAAAAACTAAAACAGGTCGAAGCCGCAGAAGCGTTTCTCAGTGATCTGGGGTTCCAGGTATTGCGTGTTCGACATCACGGTGATACGGCCAGGATTGAAATTGTGCCCGAGGATTTCGCTCTGGCTATGCAACATAGAGAGACGATCAGCCAAAAGCTGCACGATTTGGGATTTTTATATGTGACGCTGGATTTGGACGGCTTTAAGAGCGGCTCCCTGAATGCCGCCTTGAAAAAATCTTAAAAAATAAAAGATCACCACGAAGGGCACGAAGTCCAAGAAGCGCGTAAGCGGCTTCGAACAAATTCTTTCTTCGGGTTCTTCGTGATCTTCGTGGTTGAGTTGTTGTTCGATCATGTTTATTTGAGTTTGCGACATTGAAAATGAAATATAAAAAAGCAAAAGTGGCGGTTGGACTGAGCGGTGGAGTGGATTCATCTGTTTCTGCGGCTTTGCTGCACAAACAGGGCTTTGAGGTTTTCGGCATCACCATGGAAATCTATGACGGCTCTGTTATTCCTGAAGCGGTCGCCAGACATGCCTGTTACGGCCCCGGCGAAAAAGAGGACGTCAAGTCTGCTGCCGCCATCTGTGAAAAGCTCCACATCGCTTTTCATGTAATCGATCTGCGGCAGGAATATAAAAACCACGTCATCCATTACTTCAGAGATGAATACCTGAAAGGTAAAACCCCAAATCCGTGTGTCGTTTGCAACCAAAAACTCAAGTTTGGCTTCCTATTAAAAAAGGCCCGGCAGGCCGGGTTGGACTTTGATTACTTCGCCACCGGACATTACGCCCGCATCGTAAAATCCGGCAGTCGGTTTTTGCTGAAACGAGCTGTGGATCGCTCAAAAGACCAGACCTATTTCCTTTATGGCCTGACACCGGAACAACTTGCACGTACACTATTTCCGGTGGGAGAGCACACCAAGCAGGAGGTCAGAGAAATTGCAAGAGCGCTGGGGCTGGAAACAGCAAATCGTGAAGAGAGCCAGGATTTCATTGACGGTGGGGATTATTCAATTCTTTTTGACAAAGACGAGATCCAACCCGGCGAAATTGTGGATGAAGAGGGTCAGGTCCTTGGAAAGCACCGCGGAATAATTTATTATACCATCGGCCAGCGCCGCGGCCTGGGGGTTGCTTCCCGCCGACCACTGTATGTCAGCCGAATCGATGCGGGCAAAAACCGCATTATTGTCAGCGAGCGCGAAAACCTCTCAAAAGGACTGATGGCGGCAGATTTAAATTTGATCTCCGTGGATCGCATCGATCAGCCGCAGCAAATACAGGTCAAGATACGTCTCAAGCACAAAGAAGCCGATGCCACGGTTTTTCCACCGAAAGATCATCAGACCAGAATTTTATTCAGGGAGCCGCAGATGTCGGTGACTCCCGGTCAGTCCGCCGTGCTTTACGCCGGCGATACGGTGTTGGGTGGTGGCGTTATCACCGCCGCGCTCTGAAGGAATCCAGTTGGCGCCGGCACCTTAGCTGCGTATTCGAATAGTGAACTGCAGGCTTTTGGCAATGCGGTGTGCAGGCTGCAACGGTAATCTTTTTTGTTGACACAACTGCCACAATGTAACAAGTTAAGACCGTTAATTTTAAAATTTTGAGGGGTAAAGGAAGGATTTTATGGAAAGCACAGAGTTTAAGAAATTTCGCAAAAAATTAAAAAAAACCCAGGCACAAATGGCCCAATTGCTGGGGGTTTCGCTTAAGGCTGTCCACAGCTATGAGCAGGGATGGCGCAAAGTACCGGCTGCCGTTGAACGTCAGATGTATTTCTTGACGGTTAAGCACAATACCAAAATGGGAAAAAACAAATCCTGCTGGCAGATTAAAAAATGCAGCCCGGAACAAAAAAGCAAATGTCCGGCCTGGGAATTCGGGGCCGGAGAGCTCTGCTGGTTTATCAATGGGACCATTTGCGATGGCACCGTTCAGAAAGACTGGAAAGAAAAAATGAAGATATGCAAGACCTGTGAGGTATTTGAGCCGCTGATAAGATAGGTGGCCAGCCGCAGACCCTATGTCACTTCAAAAAACCCGCCTGGCTGAGTGACCATCAGCGCACCAAAGCAATCCGACCTTTTAACATGATAGGATTTAAAATGAATGATAATTATAAATTTGAAACGCAGTGTTTGCACGCAGGTCAGGAACCGGATCCGGCGACAACCGCCCGCGGAGTGCCGGTTCACCGCACATCTTCTTACGTCTTCAACAGCACCGAACATGCGGCCAATCTTTTTGCCCTCAAGGAGCTGGGGAACATATACACCCGTATCATGAATCCCACCCAGGATGTCCTCGAGCAACGCGTTGCCGCTCTGGAAGGCGGCGCAGCTGGACTGGCCCTTTCTTCCGGAACATCGGCGGTGTATTATGCGATTATCAATATCTGTGCTGCCGGCGATGAAATTGTGTCAGCCTCGAATCTGTACGGCGGCACCTATACGATGTTTGACAGCATCCTTCCACAATTTGACATCCATGTAAATTTTGTCGATGCCAGGGAACCGGAGAATTTTACCAAAGCTATCACCAAAAAAACACGGGCGATTTTTATCGAGACCATCGGCAATCCGGTGCTGGAGGTTACGGACATCGACGCCGTAGCAAAGATTGCGCACAACCATCATTTGCCGTTGATTGTGGATGCCACCTTTACCACGCCCTACTTGCTGAAAAGCATCGAGCACGGCGCTGACATCGTCATCAATTCCCTTACCAAATGGATGGGAGGACACGGCACCGGTATCGGCGGTATTGTTATTGATTCGGGAAAATTTGACTGGAAAGATTCAAAATTTAAACTCTACAACGAACCGGATCCCAGCTACCACGGTATCCGTTACGCCCATGATCTTGGCGACATGAATCCCATCGCCTTTATCCTTCGAATGCGGCTGGTGCCCTTGCGCAACTTAGGCGCCTGTATTTCGCCGGACAATGCCTGGATGTTTTTGCAGGGCTTGGAAACACTCCCTCTTCGGATGCAGCGGCATTGTGAAAATGCAGCCGAAGTGGCCCGTTATTTAAAGCAACATCCAAACGTTGAATGGGTGCGTTATCCCGGTCTGGCAGATGATCCCACCTACCCGGTTGCCAGCAAATACCTAAAAAACGGTTTCGGCGGTATGGTTGTTTTCGGGATAAAAGGAGGTCTGCCGGCCGGCCAAAAATTTGTGAACAGCTTGAAGCTGTTTTCCCACCTGGCCAACGTGGGAGATGCCAAAAGCCTTGTTCTTCATCCGTCCAGTACGTCCCATTCACAGTTAAGTGAAGAACTACAGAGAGCCGGCGGGCTGACGCCGGACCTCGTGCGCCTGTCGATCGGTCTTGAGCAAATCGATGATATCAAACAGGACATTGAACAGGCATTTGCCCAAACCTGATTTCGCTTGCCCTTCTTAAAAAAATCAAGTAAAAAAACTGCCCGGTGTCCATCGAGTTATGGTTAACGTCGGAGAGTGAGCTATATGTAAACGACGAATAATGGAATTCGTTAATCGTGAGCGAATATATTGAACATGACAGAGAAGGTAATTCGGTCGGCCTAGTGGAGAAGAAACTTTTCACTTTTGCCGAACCGCCCGAAGAAATGGTACTGGAAAATGGCGCCAGACTCGGACCGGTAACCCTTGCCTACGAAACCTACGGCGAATTAAATGCTGACAAAAGCAATGTCGTTTTGATTCTGCATGCGCTTTCCGGGGATTCGCACGCCGCCGGTTATTATCGAAATGAAGACGAAAAGCCCGGCTGGTGGGATATTATGGTTGGACCCGGAAAAGGTATCGATACCAACAAATATTATGTCGTTTGTTCAAACATCATTGGTAGCTGTATGGGGTCGACCGGACCCTGCAGCACCAATCCCAAAACCGTCCAGCCCTATGCGCTTGATTTTCCGGTCGTCACCATCGGTGATATGGTCGCCGCTCAAAAAAAGCTGATGGATCACCTGGGCATTGAAAAGATTCTGTGTGTGGTGGGTGGCTCTATCGGCGGCATGCAGGTGCTGGAGTGGACCGTTCGTTATCCGGACATGGTGGTTTCAGCCATTCCGCTGGCCACCACCACCAAGCACTCCGCCCTGGCCATTGCCTTTAACGAGGTGGCCAGACAGGCGATCATGGCGGACCCCAATTGGAACAGCGGAAACTATTACTACGGGCCCAAACCCAATTTGGGATTGGCGGTGGCCCGCATGATCGGCCATATTACCTATTTATCGGATGAATCGATGCGCTTAAAATTCGGTCGGCGATTGCAAGATAAAAGCGACTTCTCATTTAACTTCGATGCGGATTTCCAGGTAGAGAGCTACTTACGGTATCAGGGAAAAAAGTTTGTGGATCGCTTCGATGCCAACTCATTTTTATACATTACCAAAGCCGGCGACTATTACGACATGGAAAAACTATACGGTGAGGGCTCAGCAGTCAAAGCCTTTTCAAAGGCCAGGGCCAAGTTTCTGGTGGTATCCTTTACTTCCGACTGGCTGTATCCGACCTACCAATCCAAGGCCATGGTCAAGGCCATGAAAAAAAACGGATTGGATGTGAGTTTTTGTGAAATCGAGGCCGAATGGGGCCACGACGCCTTTTTATTAGCCAATGTACGCTTGACGACTTTGATAAAAGGATTCTTAGACCGTGTCTGCCGTAAAACCTCAAAATAACAGGATGCGCTATGATCTGCAGATTATCGCTTCCTGGATAGATCCAGGTTCCCGCGTGCTTGATCTGGGATGTGGTAGCGGGGAGCTGCTGAAATTTTTAATCAACCATAAGCAGGTGACCGGCTCGGGAATCGAACTTGAAGAAGACAAAGTCGCTGTATGTATTGAAAAAGGACTATCGGTTCTTCAAGGAGATATCAGTGAGGAAGTCCTTGATTATCCCGATCAGACATTTGATTACGTCATCTTAAGCCAGACACTGCAGCAGGTCTATGAACCGGATACCCTCATTCGGGCCATAATGCGCATTGGCAAAAGGGGGATTGTCAGTTTCCCGAATTTCAGTCATTGGGCCTGTCGCCTGCAGCTGCTGTGCACCGGATTTGCACCGGTCACCAAACAGCTGCCCTATCAATGGTATGACACACCCAATATCCGCGTGATTACCATCAAAGATTTTAGAAAATTCATTCATGATGTTGGTTTGAAAATTTTAAATGAAGTCGCCATTAATACCCATGCGCAGGACAGATACGGCAAGATTATCAGGTTTTTGCCCAATATTCGGGCGACCTACGGCATTTTCCTAATCGGGAATAAAACTGGTTTTTAAATCAGTTTGCATCAAAGGTGTTGAATACGCGTGTTAAAAGCCTTAACCTAGGCCGTTGAATACCATGTGAATATGACATTTAACCTGGTTATTGGTAGTCTGAATTTATTTAAGGAAGAATAATGAAAATCGTATCCATCGCAACCAGCAAGAAAAAGGGGACGCGGAAAAAAACGGTCGCTGAAGCCTATTTAAAAAAGGAACATGGCCTCGAAGGCGATGCCCATGCCGGCTCCTGGCATCGGCAGGTCAGCTTTCTGGCCTCCGAAGAAATAGACAGTGCGCGTCAAAAAGGCCTTGAAGTCACCTTTGGCGACTTTGCAGAAAACATTGCCACCACCGGCGTTGACTGGAAAAACATTCCGGTGGGCACCCGGGTCCGATTAGGAGAAGACGCTCTGGTTGAAATTACCCAGATCGGTAAAGAGTGCCACAATCGATGCGCCATTTATTATAAAGCCGGCGATTGCATCATGCCGCGGGAAGGCGTTTTTGCACGGGTGCTGCAAGAGGGTACAATTCGATGCGGTGACCCGGTCAGCATCGAAAACCAGACGGACTAAAAGCCTGAGTCGAAACAAACGCTATTTTTCACCTGTACACTGCCGTTTACTACTCTTTCCTATCGAGATCTCCCGCGTGGGTCTCATTTTTGAAATCTTCAAGACGCCAGCAGTTTGATTGCGCCGAAATGATTCGTCAAGCAAGTTAAAAATGCGATATCCGGCTAGATTCTTGGAAGGATCAGACCCGGGAGGGTTCGCAGCATGTCAAAGAACACATCAATTTTCCTAAAATTTCTCGGCAAAGAATTGATTAATCCGATCACCTATTTTGTCGCTTTTTTTATCGGCGCGACCATCAATGCTTTCCAGGGCAACGATATATTTTTTTCAGCGGTTCCCTATGTGGTACCCCTCTTTGTACAGGCCTTTGCCAAAGCCTCGTTAAAATTTAAAAGCAAGGACATTGATATCCTCTGTCAGCTCCCCGCAGAGCGCAAAGATCCGGCCTTTGTCATTGACAGAAAAGGACGTATCATCGCATCTGAAGGCAATACCAAAACATTTTTCAAAAAGAATCACATCGAGAAAATACACGATTTATTCGGCAAACCTGAAGGGGATGGCATCCTAGCAGCTGCTGAAAACATCAAAGCCGACCGGGAGACAGAGGCGCTCGAGCTGTACTCGGGCACTGCCGGTAAATGGTATCAGGTTCAGGCGAAAATCGGTATCGGCGATCACATCCTGATATGGCTCGATGAAATTTCTTCACGCAAAGCCATGGATCTCAGTCTGTCAGCCATCAGGGGGTTTAGCCGTGAAGTGATCAATTCAATTAATGATCTTGCTGTAAAAAATGATATATACGATAGACTCGCTCTGCTTATATTGAGAGAGGGCTATCAGGCTGTTTTCATCACTAGAGAGGATAAACAAGGAAATCTTTCCGGTTACGTATTTAAAGGCTCCTCCGACAATCTGGTAAAATCCGAATTGATTCAGGTCCCGGAACATTCCTCGGCACCGATTTGGGCATCGCGTAAGGCTGAGTGTGATATTTACGGCTGCGTGGCATCTGCAAATAAGCCGGCAACCATGACCCAGGAAGAGTTTGAAAGGACGCATCCTTTTGACGAGCGTGTTAAAGCATTTTTAGGCTTTGCGATTACAAACTATATCAATTATGCCGAAGGCGACGTGTCCATCATTGCCTTTAATAAGAAAAACGGAATCAATAAATTTGATTCTTCCGTCATCAATACCGTTGTGAATAGCGCAAGATCCGTTACCCATCTGATCGACCTGGCCATCGGTAATAACCGTATGCTCAGTGCTTTAGAAGTCGCTGAAGAAGTCCAACAAAATCTGCTTCCCAAAGAAATCCCGATTATAGAAGGTCTCGATATTGCCGCAAAGAGTATTTACTGCAACAAAACGGGCGGTGATTTTTACGATTTTCTAAATGTTTCTCAAGATTCGGATCATAAATTCACCGTCGTTGTCGGCGATGTTTCCGGGCATGGGATTGCTGCCGGTCTCCTGATGACGACCGCCCGGGCGCTGATTCGCAGCCGCGCGGCCCAGCCGGGAAATCTGTCTCAGATCGTGAACGAGGTCAACCGCAACCTGACGCTGGATGTCCATGAAACCGGCCGGTTTACCACCCTTTTTTACCTGATGGTCGATCCGGTAAAACATTTGCTGAAATGGGTGCGCGCCGGCCATGATGCGGCCCTTGTTTATGATCCGGCAAACGATAGTTTTGAAGAATTGTATGGCTCCGGTCTGGCCATGGGATTGGATGAAACTTACCAATACGAAGAAAACCAACGGACAGATTTGAGAAAAGGACAGGTCATTTTTATCGGAACCGACGGAATCTGGGAAACATTCAATTTGATAAAGAAACCTTTTGGCAAAGAGCCGCTAAAGGAGATTATTCGTCATAAAGCTGCTTCAAGCGCGAATGAGATAATGAATCACATACTGGAAGCGCTAGATCATTTCCGCCAAGGCCAGGAACCCGAAGACGATGTAACCGCGGTGGTGGTTAAAATCACAGATTGACAATGGCATTGTGACTTCAAAGAAATTGGTTTCAGTGTTCAGGTGTCAGATGTCAAAATAAGCAATGCTGACACCTGAACACTGACACCTTCCATGAGAAGGCAAAGTCAAGCGTCCAGTTCACGGACAGCCTTTTTTATATTTTACGAGCCCTGACCG
>JASFTL010000113.1:0-9679 GCA_050053555.1 Desulfobacterales bacterium | reverse complement strand
CAATAACCATTCGATATTTATTAACAAACTTAATTTTGGAGAATTCGGATCGGAACCTTTCATTCCGATTTAAATAAAGGCTGAAATAAATCTGGCCGAAATGAGGGAACCTCTATTTTTATTGACATTTGGGATTCAAATAGTAGAAATAGCCAGTTTTGGATTTATCGGAACTTCTGGATTGAGGCCATCAAATGAAATCGATACTGGTAACAACCACTGAACAAAGTACCGTGCAGACGATCCGGTCCTGTTTCCAAGCGGATTATCGAGTCGTCAGCGCGGTTAGGAAACAGCAGGCATTGGATTTGCTCGCTAAAAAGCGCTTTGACCTGCTGTTTATCGAACTCGATATTCTCTTGGCAGATGTGAAAGGTGAAAGCTACAAAGAGGCTTTGCAGTCTTTCTGGCAGATATACCCGAATATTGAAATTATGGTTATGGCCCCTCATCGGCATATCAGAAAAGCCGTAAGGGCCGTTAAAGCCGGAGCCAGCGACTATCTGCCCTATCCGATAGACCCGGAGGAAGTAAAACACATTGCCGAGAGGCTTGCCGAATCCATCATTAAGCAATCGGAATTAAACTATTTACGGGATCAATTCTGGAACCTTGACTCCCTGGAGCTCGTGCAGACAAAAAGTCCGAACATGAAAAAAGTATTCGACAATATCCGCTCGGTTTCACCCACAAAAAGCACCGTATTGCTGATCGGAGATACGGGGACCGGAAAAAGTGTTCTGGCAAAATTAATTCATCAGCACAGTAACCGTCGGGATGCTCAGTTCATCAGCGTTCATTGCGGTGCAATCCCGGATACGCTGGTTGAAAGTGAAATGTTCGGCCACGAAAAGGGCGCTTTCACCGGTGCCATAAAAAGAAAATTAGGCAAGTTTGAAATCGCCAACGGCGGAACCATTTTTTTGGATGAGATCGCCACGATTACGCCTTCTGCCCAAATCAAGCTATTACAGGTTTTGCAGGATGGGACCTTTCAGCGAGTGGGCGGTGAAGAAATCCTTAAAACAGATATCCGGGTAATAGCTGCCACCAATGCGGATCTGAAAAAGATGTGCGACGAGGGACAGTTTAGAAAAGATCTTTACTACCGGCTTAACGTATTTCCCATTAAAATACCGGCATTAAAAGAGCGAATTGAAGACGTCCCACTGTTCATAGAGACTTTTTTAAGAAACCTGAATAACTTTTCTTTAAAAAATATAAATTCAACTCATCCCCTGGTACTGGAGGCCTTCAGCAGGTATTCCTGGCCGGGCAATATCCGAGAACTGGAAAATTTGATCGAACGGGCTTATATACTGGAGACTTCAGCCGAGCTGACACCGGAAAGCTTTCCCAGCGAGCTCTTTGAATCCGACTCCAATCCCGTATTTATCCCATCAAGCGAAAACTTGACATTGACGCAGGCCCGGCAGCGCTGCGCCGAAGAGGTTGAACGAAATTATTTGAAAGATGTTTTGGCCCGCCATAAAGGAAAAATTGGTAAATCAGCCGAGACGGCCGGTATCAGCACCCGCCAGCTCAACAAGCTGATGAATAAGTACGGGATCAGAAAAGAAGAATTTAAATCCCCGTAAACCCGGCCAATCGCTGTTTTTGGATAAATCAGAACCGGTGCTTCCGGGAGCCGTAAATTTCGGAATTCATATATCCTGTTCGTTTTTTCCTTGAGCAGACCACCATCTGTGTTTTCTTTCTCCATTTTTGATGCCTATCCTGGGTTTCTGCTTTATAAATTCGAGAACTTGCAGTTCCGACTCAATTCGACTAAATTTAATTTATAACATAATATCATATGGTTATTAAATTGGCATGGCGTTTGCTGAAACGTGTGGTGAAAAGACGAAAAAAAAATGAGGCCGCATGCGGAAGAAAGAAGGAAACAATGATTTGTGTAGAGGGCATTGTCATTCCTGCTAACTGGGATAATAAGGGCAACGTGGTTGGCCTGGCTATCGCAACGCGAAATGAAGTGGAGTACCTGATTAACGATAAAAAGTATGTTGCCCGATTAAAACCACTTTTACGACAGGAGGTGGCAATCAGAGGAATTTTAGGAACCAAAGAAGGAAAAGTGATTATAAAAGTTAAAGAATTCAGCAAGCTGAAAAAAAAATCTAGCGCCTCAAAAATTCGTCATTAATGCTAGCAACAACAACCCGCATTATGGAGGAATTCAAAATGAAAAGAAACATGAAGAGGATCTTTTTAGGAATTTTGATCATCGGTCTAACTGTCTTTATTTCAGGAATTGCGGTGGCCGGATCGCAGGTCAGCCTCTCTGGCGTCATTAACGAAGACGGCCAGCTGGTCGACGAAGGCGGTATGGCCTATGATATTGCCGATAATGATGAGGGCAATGAAGTGATGGAGATGGTGGGCTTTAAAGTTACCGTAAAAGGAACGGTTATGGAGGCAGAAGGAACAAAAATTATAACCATCTCGTCTTTCAAAATTATTGAAGAATAGTATTTTAACTTAATAAAAGAGAGAGAGGGGTGTTCCCCTCTCTCTTTTATCAAGTCATTAAAAGAAAAACGAGGTGAAACTGATGAACTGGAAATTTTGGAAAACGAAGAATGAAAATGACCAGAGGTTAATTCAAAGGTCTTCAAATTTACCGAAACCGAAAGATATGCCGGAGCGGGTTGGATTTCATTTGGTTACGCAGTTAAAACTGGATCCGGATTGGGTTTGGACGTTGAAGGGGGTTGTGCGACCGAAAACGGAAAAACATAACTTTGAAATAAGGATCTTTGATCCCGAAGAGGCTGCTATCAGTGATGTGGTAATTACGGACTTTAACTCCCTGGACGATTGCCCGGAAATGATCCTGTTTGAGGGTTGTTTTAACAAGAACACCGGTTGGGTCGATATTAAAAGAAAATTACATAAGGCCGCTTAAGCATTTGGATCAATCTACTCTATCTTAAGGCGTCAGCGGAATGTGCAATAGCAGAGCAGCATGAGATCAGACTGACATCGACAGACAAGCACCAGGAGCACGAAGAAATCGATGAAGGAAAATCCTTTAACTATAACAGAAGGTCCCTGAATGCCACTGGATCATTGGAATACATCCGGATGGCTTCTCCATAGCCGATCTCCTCCACGAGAGTGATCCCTTTTTCCAGATGTCGGTATTTTTCAAATTGACTTTTGGCGATAATGTCCATTTTGATAAAGGCGCGCGGCAGATCTCTTATATGTTCTTCCAGGATATGCGGCAAAAGCCGATAGACAACTCCCCCTACAATCGCCTCTTCAACAGCCATCCACTCTTGCACAATGTTTTCCACGGATTTTAAGCTTCTCAGATGACTTCGCTCAAAAGCCGTCTGAATGGCGCTTTCGGTATAGCCCCTTAAAATGATATGTAAGGTTTCTTCAGCTGGAACCATTAACGCCGTGTAAGGATTAGCTGCGCTGTTTTGCCAGATGGTATATTTGTCTTTTAGGAATTCTATGGTTCCGTTTTGGTTCATAATTAAGGTGCTGGTATAATCGCCGACCTCGCCGCTATAGAGTTTGCCGTTTAGTTCAATTTTAACTTTTTTATCGGTTTGATTGGAAAAAATATAGGTGCCGACATATTCTTTAGCAAGATTATGAACGATATAAGCGGTGACGCCCTCTTTTTTTTCGTGATGTACCGGTCTGCTGCGGTTTAAAGTTTGAATACTGTCATAGGGATTATCGAATCCGGTTTTATCCAGAATCGCCTGGATAATATCGAGACAATAGTTTTTATAGAGGTCGGCGTATTCGGTCCGGTTTTCAGGCACAAACAGAAGCCGATGTCTCAAATTCCTGAGTTTCCAGCGCAGCTTTCCGCCTTGGAGTTTATGCTTAATGCGCTGAATCAAACCGGGATGTTCTTTAAAATACTGTCGTGTAGCCCGATAACTGGCCTTATCGAATTCTTCTTCGAAGTCATTAAAAACGAACAGCGGCTGTTGCTGGTCATCGAGTCGAATAAGTTCGATAAGGCGCATATAATCATCGGCGACCTCAGCGTTACCGCATGAGGCAGCAAATGCCAGAAAAAAAGGTAGAATAAAAACAAGTCGTTTGTTTATCAAGCGCCTAAATTTCATCCGTTTTACTCTTACCATATCGCCTTGACGAAATAGCATAAAAATGCAAATCCTTTCCTATTCACCTGGGTGTCTCTCAATTTAAACGCATGTATGGCTTTAGCCGGATTTTTACCCTAACGTGTAATCATATGATAATATGTGCTGTTCGTAAATGGAAAAGAAGGGATAGCGGCCCGCTACGGGCAGATTGAAAAAAAAAGAGGTCGATCTTAAACGATGCATAAAAATATCGGATTTGTGTCAACCCGTTTTGCAGGAACCGATGGTGTTACCCTGGAGGCCAGCAAATGGGCGCAGGTTTTAAAAAAAGCAGGCCATCGCTACTACTGGTATGCCGGGCTGTTGGACCGCACTCCTGAAAGAAGCTTTCTGGTCCCGGAAGCGTCTTTTCTGCATGAAAAAAGCCGTTGGATTAACGAACAAATATTTGGAAAACAAAGACGCGATTCGGCCGTCACCGATGCTATTTTTGATCTTAAATCCCTTCTAAAAAAGAGGCTCAAAGAATTCATCCGGGCCTTCGAAATTAATCTTCTGGTGGCTGAAAATATCCTCACCATTCCGATGCACATTCCGTTGGGTATCGCGCTAACCGAAATAATTGCTGAAACTCAGATTCCCACCATTGCCCACCATCATGATTTTTACTGGGAAAGAACCCGCTTTGCTGTCAATGCCGCTGGCGATTATCTCCGCATGGCATTTCCTCCAAAACTACCAAGTATTGAACATGTGGTCATCAATTCGGCTGCACAGGAAGCACTCGCACTGCGTACGGGAATTTCCTCCATTATCATCCCCAATGTGCTGGATTTTGAAAATCCACCTCAAATCAATGCAACACAGACCGAAGCCTTCTGGCAATCCATCGGGCTGCAAAAAGATGATGTTAAGATTTTACAACCCACACGAATCATCCAGCGCAAAGGAATCGAGCATGCGATTGGATTGGTCGAAGATTTAAATGATCCGCGCTATAAGTTGATCATATCCCACGAAGCCGGCGACGAAGGATGGGAGTATGTGGAATGGCTTAAAGAAGACGCCAGACAACGCGGTGTTGATCTGCGCTTAGTAAACATCCATATGTCCGATCCTATGAATCCGGATGTGAACCACAAAGAAACCTATTCGCTGTGGGATGTTTATCCGCATGCCGATTTTATTACCTACCCGAGTTTATATGAAGGCTTTGGAAATGCATTTTTAGAGGCCGTTTATTTCAAAAAACCATTGCTCATTAACCGCTATGCCACTTTCGTGCAGGATATCGAACCGAAAGGATTTGATTTAATCGTTATGGATGGTTACCTAACGCGCAAAACAGCACTAAAAGTCAAAGAAGTTCTGGAATCATCGGACCGCCGGACAAAAATGGTAAACACCAATTATGAAATAGCCAAACGCCACTACTCCTATGCTGTCCTCCGCAGATGGCTGAATATCTTGCTGACCAATTTTTTTGGTGCAAATCAATAACCTACAGGAACTTTCAATTCCTACCTTGACGAAAACCGGAATTTAAGGTTCCTGTTTTATATTTAATTATTCCAAAAGCTTAGTTAATAAATTTTCCTATTCCCCCGCATGTTCATGTGCCATCCCTGTTTTCGGAACAAGCAGTTCCCCAATTTAAGCCAAAAATATCAATATTTATATTAATATCAGTAGCTTATTAATTTGGCACAACCATTGCTTTATATACGTCGCGATCGTGAAGTCATTTAAAGTGGTACCGGAATAATAATAATCATTCCAAATTTTTAACGTTTCCGCTTTATCGAATTCAATGGAGGTTCGTTTTGCCCATCAAAAAACAAAAAAAGAGAGCCAGTCCGCCACTCATAACCGGAATCATCTTGCCATCGAAATGGAACGAACAGGGCAAGCCGGCCCGAATTTCTATCCATACAGATGATGGGAAGGAATATCAGATCGACTTTAGTGGCGCCGGTAAGGAATTACTAGCTCTGACGTACAAGAAAGTGGCGGTTCAAGGTAAACTCAGAGAACAACTGAATGGCCGCGCAAATCTCTGCGTCCGACGATACCAGATTTTAGAGAATACACCTGAAAGCAGCATGTCGAATATAGAGGCCGTTTGATCATTTTATTCCGTCAATCAAATACGTTGGACCCAAAAAAGTGGGCGGCTGAAAGACGAACACGATGAAAAAACAAACGTATTTACGGAACACGGAGGAATTAGAAAATTTAGCTGATCAACCCGACGATTACTTCGGCGCCGGTTTAAACGCGCCAAAACGAAGTCCAATGCATCGTAAAGCGAAATTCCGAACAAAGGAATTTATAACGGGAAAAAAACAAAAAGAGCGCGAACGGAATTACCGCAGAAAAATGAAATATGATTTTGAATTTTAGGAGATGACTCTTTTTTGGAAGATTAGACGGGAAAGGAGGTTTTAATCAAATGAAAATCAGACCCTTAAATGATAGAGTACTAGTGCTGAGAGAGAATGAGGAGCAAAAAAGCGCCGGTGGGATCATCATCCCCGATACGGCCAAAGAAAAACCTCAGCGGGGAAAGGTTGTCGCCTGCGGTCCCGGAAAGATGGGAGAAGACGGCAAACGCACACCCCCGGAAGTAAAAGTCGGAGACCATATTCTATTCGGCAAATATGCCGGAACTGAAATTAAGATTGACAATGTTGAACACGTTTTTATGCGTGAGGACGACATATTGTCCATTGTTGAATAATTGGAGGTAATAGAAATGGCTGCAAAAATGATTGCATACAATGTAAGTGCCAGGCAGCGCCTCTTAAATGGCGTCAACACCCTGGCGGACGCTGTGGAGGTTACCTTAGGGCCCAAGGGCCGCAATGTTGTTTTAGAGAAATCATTCGGCTCACCGGTGATAACAAAGGATGGCGTAACGGTTGCCAAAGAAATTGAAATCGCCGATAAATTCGAAAATATGGGCGCGCAGATGGTAAAAGAAGTCGCCAGCAAGACCAGTGATATGGCCGGCGATGGTACGACCACCGCGACCCTTCTGGCCCGGGCGATCTACCGCGAAGGACAGAAGCTGGTGACTTCCGGAGTCGATCCCATGGCCCTCAAGCGCGGCATCGACAAAGGCGTGACCGCTGTTGTCGAGGAGTTGAAAAAGCTTTCCAAGCCCACCAGGGATAAAACCGATATTGCCCAGGTTGGAACCATCTCCGCCAACAATGATGCTATGGTCGGCGATCTGATTTCCGAGGCCATGGAGAAAGTCGGCAAAGAAGGCGTCATAACCGTTGAAGAAGCCAAAAGCATGGAAACCACGCTGGATATCGTTGAAGGCATGCAATTTGATCGCGGCTATCTGTCCCCTTACTTTGTCACCAATCCTGAAAAGATGGAGACCGTTTTAGAAAACGCATACATTTTGCTGCATGAAAAGAAAATCAGCGGCATGAAAGATCTGTTGCCGCTGCTGGAGCAAGTTGCCAAGCAGGCAAAGCCGTTATTGATCATTGCCGAAGACGTAGAGGGGGAGGCCCTGGCCACCTTGGTGGTGAACAAGCTTCGCGGCACCTTGCAGATCGCAGCCGTTAAAGCACCAGGTTTTGGCGATCGCCGCAAGGCCATGCTGAGCGATATCGGCGTATTAACCGGAGGTCAGGTCATTTCCGAAGATATGGGCATCAAGCTGGAAAACGTGACCACCAATGATCTGGGAAAGTGTAAAACCATCAAAATCGACAAAGACGATACCACTCTTGTCGAGGGCGCGGGGTCAAAAAGTGCAATTGAAGGCCGTGTGCGGCAGATTCGCTCCCAGATCGAAGAAACCACCTCCGATTATGATCGGGAGAAATTGCAGGAACGCCTGGCAAAGCTTGTTGGTGGCGTCGCGGTCATTCGTATCGGAGCGGCCACCGAGACCGAAATGAAAGAAAAGAAAGCTCGCGTTGAAGATGCGCTAAATGCCACCCGCGCGGCGGTGGAAGAAGGGATCGTCCCGGGCGGTGGTGTCGCCTTGATCCGCTGTATGAAAGCCCTGGATAAAATAGATGTATCCGCTGAGGAGAAAAACGGCATCGAAATTCTAAAAAAGGCCCTGGGTGAACCTTTACGGCAGATCGCAGAAAATTCCGGTTATGAGGGTTCGGTGGTTTTCAGAAAGGTTTTAGAGGGCAGGGGCGATTATGGTTTTAACGCCGAAACTGAAAAATATGAAAACTTAATGACCTCCGGTGTAATCGATCCGACCAAAGTCGTGCGGTTTGCGCTGCAGAATGCAGCTTCTGTATCCGGATTGATGATCACGACTGAAGCCATGGTCACTGAAAAACCCAAAAAAAAATCCAAACAGCCTGCGATGCCGGAAATGGCTGAAGACATGTACTAAAAAGACCGACATGCCCGGTTGCATCAAAACGGCAGCCATCTTTGGTGGTCTTTTTTCTCATAAAAGCAGATGGGGAGCTTCTGAAAATGGAACAACGAGAACTGGAATACTTTAAAGACCTTTTGGAAGCCTGGCTGGAAGAATTGATGCACTCGGCGGGTAATACGATTGAAGGGCTATTAAACGGCGAAGCCATTTCGGCAGATTTTATGGATTGTGCCGCCTTTGAATCCGACACAAGTACCGCTCTTCGTATTAGAGACCGCGAAAGCATGCTTATCAAAAAAATTCGTTGCTCTTTGGAAGACATCGAAAACGGCGAATATGGCATTTGTGAAGACTGTGGCAGAGAGATCACCATTAAGCGCCTGAAAGCAAGGCCGATTGCCAAGCATTGCATACGATGCAAAACCAGACAGGAAGCGTTGGAGAAAATGACCGGTGCTTAGGGGATTGAAATGAAAGAGATCAAGTCATCCACGCATATTGAAGAGGCGTTTGAGGAAATACCGCACCCTTCCAAAATGAAAATCGAATGCATCTGCCCGAAATGCGGCCAAAAGCATATGATGAATTTTCATTGGATCGGCAGAGGGACGCCCCGAAAATTCTGCCCAGGTTGCAAAACCGGCTTTTAGGCCGGCTCTATAATTTAATTAATGAAAGGAGAATCAGATGAACAAAGCCGATCTTATCAACGAAGTTGCAAAGGTTGTCAGCACCAAAAAGGAGGCTCAAGCGGCGGTGAGTTGCGTTTTTTCATCTATTTCAAAATCTCTTAAAAAAAATAATGCAGTTACCGTTGCGGGATTCGGCACCTTTAAAGTGGGGAAGCGAAATGCCCGAACAGGACGAAATCCGAGGACCGGCGAAGCGATAAAGATAAAGGCTTCAAAAGCTCCAAGGTTTGTGGCCAGCAAAAGGCTGAAAGATTCGCTTAATTAGGCCTTAAATCCTATTGATGTATCGTTAAAAGGAATCACTTAAATAAACATCTTTCATCTCACAATCTCATTATGGCAGCGGCAGGGCCGAAAGGTTCTGCCGCTGTGTTTTTAATGTTGCCAAGAGAAAAGATTTGAAGCGCATGCGCGTGGTTTTATGATCTGACGGTGGAATGTCGTTAAAACATAATTCTAACCGCTTTATCGGACATTTATTGACATTTCTAACTTTTGGGTCGCATACCATAAAAAAC
>JASFTL010000112.1:0-9853 GCA_050053555.1 Desulfobacterales bacterium | reverse complement strand
GAACTTATCGTTAGGGACTCTGCCAGAAATATGGGAATTGGCAAACAGCTTATCAGCCATATTGAAAATGAGCTTAGAGCCAGAGGCAACACGGCATTGATTTCAGACGTATGGAAAGACGCCGTGAGTTTTTATAGATCGCTTGGCTGGACTGAACCAGATGTAATTTTACTAAGAAAAGAAATAAAGCCAAAAAAATGAGGTGGTATCGCTAAAAAACGATGATGGTATCAAAAACTTCCCGTTTTCGTAATAGTCTCACCTCCCTGACTTCGATAATTTCGATAAAATAAAGTTACCTTTCTTGACACATTAGTTAATATTATTATGGTAATTAAAAAGGGAGGAAATGCCACAATGTGTCATTTCTTTATCTCTGGACCTTTGGAAAGGTAAGATACCCAAATTACACATGAGGGGGAGGTGAAACAAAATGCCAATATATATCGATACCCATCAAATGAAACCGTTAACTGCGCAACAGCTTCGCGAAGCGCAGAATGCTCCCAAAGATGAATTCGGTGTTACGCACCACGACATCCTTTTCAGTGAGAAAGATAACAAGACCTGGTGTATCCTTAATGCACCCAACAAAGATGCAGTAGAGAAACACCATGCTAAGGTAGGGATCGTGTGCGAGTCGATCTACGAGGTAATGTCCACCAAGGAGTGATTTCTCAGAAGACACCTTAAACGGTGGAATTTAAGTAGATACATACCAATCATGATGCTCCACCTGATGACTGTTACCAATCCCAAGAAAGTGCGTACACGCCAGTTTTTGGAACGTATTTCTTTGAAATACATTAGTGGTGGTGCATAGAATTCAAGCTAATTGTTGTCATACCTCCAACAATCCAAACTTTTGGAGATTCTGAAAAAATTATGATATCAGGCTGCCAATTGAGGTTTTAGCCCGCCGTCAAGTGTTGTCTTCAGTTCTCTATCTCTGTCCTCTGACACCTGGACACTGAAACCTGAAACCAATCACGAATCCGCGGCCAGCAGCGCCGCTTGCTGCCTGCCTTTTTCTTCATCGACAAAATAAAACAATATGCCCCCGATGAAAAAGAGAAGCAAAATCGAGCCGATGCCCCAGCGGGACGCCAGCTGCCCAATGGCCATCATCTGCTCGGCAGTGGGAGAAGGCGGCATGAGCACGCGTTTGACCATCAGCCCGACAAGTCCCATCAGCGCCGGACCGAAAATAACGGCAAATTTGCCCAGCATATTATAAAAGCCATAATATTCCGCTGCCTGATTTTTTGGAATCAGGCGCGAATAGTATGATCGGCTGAGAGCCTGAATTCCGCCTTGCACCAGCCCAATGACAATGGCCAAAATGTAGAATTCCATTTTCTGGGTCATCATCGTGCCCCATATGGTGACACCCATATAGATGGCGATGGCTAAAAAGATGGATTTGCGCACGCTCCAGCGCTCTCCCAATTTGCCGAATACCAGAGCAGATGGGAAGCCGACAAATTGAACAATCAAAAGCGCAACAATTAAATCATTGGACTTGAATCCGAGGGAAAGACCGTAATCCACCGCCATACGGATGATGGTATCGACCCCATCGATGTAAAACCAGTATGCCAGCAGAAAGAGAAAAACGACTCGGAGGTGACGGATCTTTTTAAACGTTCCGATGAATTGCCGGAAGCCGGCTGCCACCGCACCGGTACCTAATTTTTCTGTTGCGGAAACGTTTTCTTTCGGTACCCAGAATATGGTAAAAAGAGTGAACACAGCCCACCACAAAGCAACTGATAAAAATGAAAACCGAACGGCGCTGGCGGCATCAGGCAGACCAAATCTTTGCGGCATCAATGTCATGAGCACATTGAAAAGAAACAGCAAACCTCCGCCGAGATAACCCATGGCAAAGCCCAAACCGGAGACGTAGTCGATTTTATTTTCGTCGGCAACACTGGGCAGCAGGGAGTCATAAAAGACATTTGCGCCGGAAAATCCGATGATGCCCATCACATAGATGAAAATGGCCCAGGCCCATTGGCCCTTTTGTACGAGAAACAAGGCCGCCGTCATCAAAACGCCCAGATAGGCAAAAAAAACGAGGAATTTCTTTTTGGCCGAACCCTTGTCCGCAATCGCCCCCAGAATGGGAGCCATCAGCGCCACAATTAAGCTGGCAATGGAATTGCCGAATCCAAGCTGGGCGGTACTGACGTTTACATCCGCGCCATAACTCCAGTACTGTTTAAAAAAAATCGGAAAAAATCCCGCCATAACGGTGGTGGCAAAAGCAGAATTTGCCCAGTCATACAGTGCCCATCCCCAGATGGCCTTCTTGTTTGCTTCCATATCGGTCTCTCCGTGTTGGGTGTCAGCTTGTTTCAGGGGTCGGCGTCAAATAAAAGCGGTGTTCAGGTGTCAGGTTTCAGGTGTCAGCTCTTGCCTTTCTGTCTCCTGACACCTGAACACTGAAACCTAAAACACGCCAGCTGTTACCAAGAATACATAGGAATATTAAAAGTATCAAGGAAATGTGGCCTTGCCGTTGTGGTTTTAGCTAACGCCCCAGCGGCACAAAATACAGAGGCTGTTGATCAGCGGCCAGATTTGCAATCTGTTGCACTTCCATATCCCGGAAGGCTCCAATAACGACTGTGCTAAGCCCCATTGCGACAGCCTGCAGGCACACGTTTTGAGCTGCATGTCCGGCTTCCATGTGTACATAATGGATACCCCGGCGGCCGTATTTTTCAGTCGTGCGTTCATATACTGCACAAAATAATAAGACCGCCGGTGCCTTTTTGATGGCGCTTTGGCGCAAGGCGGCGCGGCTAAGATCGGATCGCATGTCGCCCGATACAGTCTTGGTGAGTATATGTTTGTCGGGCTTGTAATGATAAATAGCGGATGGCAGATTTTGAACGCTTCCGGCAATCACATACAGTTCTAACGGGTAAAGAGCACCGGCCGAAGGGGCCGTTCGGAATCTTCCTGGATGGGTTATGCCCTGCGCAGACCATAAGATCTGGGAAATCTCAGAGAGATTCAATGGGTCATCTTTATACGACCGAACAGATCTTCTCATATGCAGCGCATATTCGACCGATATATCTCCGTCATATCGGGGCTCGGGCAGCTGGATCGTATCTGTCGGAATTGCCGGGGACATGGTTTTAAATCATGCAGGCAAAACAACGCTTTGGTTTAAAACGATGATCATTACCGTAGCGACAACTGCGATATCACCGGTCAAGCACTTAACACTTTTCTCTGAATTGGCGGTTGATATCGGTTTGCAGCTCTACCGGGTCGCTCCAGTTTCGTTTTTTATGACGTTCAGATTTGGCCTTTTTTGATATTTTATCAAGCGTTTATGTAAACGTTCGGCCCGTAGGCAAAACGTTTCCAATTTTGCATCGATCAGCTGTGGAAAAGGCGAGCCATCGCTCTCAATTGCCAGAAATGGGAGGTCTTCGACATCGGCAAGGATGGTCTTGAGCTGTTGGTTTTGCGGCTCGGTAGCCAGCTTGTCTGTGCGGGTCATCGCCTCGCTTAAAAGCGCTTCCGACAACCGATTGGGCATGCAGCCAAACGGACCGATGGCGATGACACCGCAAGAATTTGACACGACCTCCGTCAGAGAACCGCCGACGGTCAGAATCGCTTCTCCCGGAAGATTTTTGGATATGTAGGTTGAAGCATTATTAATGAAAGCGTCGATATCGACGGGCTCAGCGTGTACCAGCCCTGATGCAGAAAGAATCGATTTGATTCTTTTTTCATACCGAGCCTGGAATCTGTTGCGGATCTTAAATTTAAGCCTTTCCATCATCGTCATGGATTCGGCGCTGAGCCCCGCATCGACCATGTAATTACAATATAGAACCCATTCGGCCACCGGTGCGCAGCTGGTGGCAAACCCCTTTTCAGCCAGACGCTCGGTTAGATATTGACGCGAGAGTGAATCCCGCCGCACAAATATTTCACCGGCCAGGGTGATAATGGGAACGGTTTCAGAAGGCTGCTTCAACGGAATCTGGCGAAGCTGGCTGGCGGTGCGCACCAATTGCTTTTCGAGCACGGAAAAATCTCTGCCCTCCAATACGGCTAATATCGACAGCCATCCCTGCTCAAAGATCTCCATTGCTTTTTGGGTGTCAATGGCATTGGCCAGAATCATCGATCGAATATCTTCCATGACGTCGGCCACGACAACTGCCCACCAGGCCCGTGTCTCAAAATCCTTATCCATCCCCACATAGGAATCTTCTGACGAGAGCGTAAATAAGGCCACGTCGGGAATTTGAAGCCGTTTGATGAGATCTTCCATAAAAATATAATATTGTCCGAAACGGCAGGGCCCGGCGCCAGTGGTAAAGAAATAGACGAGAACCTCATCCTCTCTTTTACCGTTATTTACGTAGCTGAGAAGTGTCCCGGTTGTGAGTATCAGGGGTAGGCATTCCTTGCACGATGTATTGGCGCGTCCCAGCTTTAACACGGCTTCATCAGAGGGGTGATGTGCTTTGGCATGAAATCCTGAACCCTTTAATACGGCTGCAAACGCCTCGGAAGACAGCTTGCCCATGGATGGCAGCAACACCGTGACCCGTGGATCGGTCATCGCTAAAGCCTCACCGGTAGATGTAATCACTTTTGCCGTTCCGTTTTGATTGGCTATCTGAGCCGGCAAAAACGGCTTTCGCTTGTGAATAATTTTTTTCTGAGCCACCAGTTGCCGGTAGGCGTTCACAATATCCAAAAACGCCTCAACGCGGGTTTCCAGTCCGGCGTCAGCCGTATGGCTGTCCAGCTCCAATGTTAATGAAGGCTTGCGGCCCATAATTTCCCTGAAATATCCGACCACAAATGAATCCGGCCCGCAGGAAAAGTTAGTGATATAAGTGGCGAACAGCTGGGGATGGCGCTTGACCAGGCGACCGGCTTTCATTATCAGTTTGCCCATTCCCCAGTACATGTGCCGCTTGGAACGTTCTTTGCCGATGTTAAGAAAATCCAACGGTATCACCAGAATGCCTCTGGAAGCGAACTTGTGAGGAATACCCATATGGGCTTCATCCGCATATCCGTTATAAGGCCGTGAGAAAATCACGACCGCGTATTTATCTGGATCCGTTTCCAATTCTGCTAAAGCGTCTCTACCGATGGCCTGCATTTCCGCCATGCAATCGATTTGCTTCTGCAGTGCTTTTTGAAATGCTTTTTCAGCGGCTTTGCGTTTTACTCCCATTTGAATGGCGGCCTGAATCAAAGGCCTGCGGGCACTATCTATACCCTGTGACAGATCGATCAACGGACTTAATAGCGTTGTGCCGTTTTGAGCGAGTTGGTCCAGCTTTTTGCGAAAAGTCGTTTGCAGATAAAACGTTTCACCCTGTACCAAAGGGCACACCTGGGATTGTGAATTCGGGTCGCCGTTTTTTTCATCGGGCACCGCCTTGAAGTGCGGTAGAAAAATATAGTCCGGTGGATGGCTGGATTCGATCAGCGAATACAAAAAGCCGTGGGCGAGTTCGACCGGATAGCAAAAAGGGGCATTGCGCTGGTCAATCCCTTCCTGGGAGGGCTCTTGAGGTAAGATAACCCTGTAGCCCAGTTCAGAGAAAAAATTAGAATACAGCGGGTAATAGGAGTTCATCAAAAAGCTTCTGTTAAACCCTACAACGCCTCGTTGTTTGATACCGCCATCCGCCGGGGCAAGAGCTCCATATTTCTCAAATATAAGCTGCTGGCGCAATTTAACGAGATCCAGCTTTTTGACATCATAATGTACATTGTGGCGTAGATTATAATAGCGGTTGCAGGCGCCACCAAAAGGATATTTTTTCCCTTCCACCTGGATCATGGCGATTTCACATCGCCGGTCGCATTTTTCTTTGCCGCCTTTACATACAAATGGTTTTTTGTACGTGACTTCGCGGTCAACCAGGTTCTGCAGATCAAAATGGGCTTCGTGCATCAACCCTGTCTCGATCCGATATTTAACTTCCAACGCGACACCGAATGCCCCCATAAGTCCGGGTTCGGGAGGAACAACGATGGGCTTGCCGACCAGGGATGCCATTGCCAAGGGCACGGCTTTGTTGTAGCAAACGCCGCCCTGCATGAATACTTTTTCACCGACGGGCCGGTTGCCTTTTACTCGGTTCGCATAGTTCATGCAGATGGAATAGACCAAACCGGCAACAATGTCTTCATGGCGGACACCTTCATGAATGGCGTTTTTGATATCAGAGGCAATAAACGCGGCGCACTGGTCGTTAAAATTCGGAGGTTGTTCACCTTTCATCGCCGCACTTGCAATATCCTCCATTTCAATCCCTAAGGTCTCATAGGCCGATTCTTCTAAAAACGAACCGGTGCCGGCCGAACAGGCTTCGTTCATAGCGTAATCGGATGGGACCGCATTGGTTATGTAAGTGTACTTTGCGTCCTGCCCCCCGATTTCAAAGATGGTATCCACTTTGGGATCAAAGTATACCGCAGCAGTGGCATGGGCGATGATTTCATTAATAACACCGTCGGTGAGCGCGTGTAACCCGGCAATCTGGCGGCCTGAACCGCAAACACCGACACCGACAATCGATAGTTTCGTCGGGTCCACCCGGCGTTTAACCTGTTCTAATATTGAACCATAACATCTTCTGGAAGCTCCGACCGGGTCACCGTTTGTGCGCAGGTACACGGAGGCTAACATCGCGTCATCTGATCTTCGCAAAAGAACCGCTTTGGTTGTGGTGGAACCGACATCCAGACCTAAAATACAGATATCGCCAGGATTGATTTCTCCTTTGTCGATGGTTTTAAATTCCACCTGAGATGCGAAATCCCCAAGCGACGGCAGCGTGTCGAATGAAGCGACCTCTGAAAGAAATAAGTTCTTCAGGCCCGGATAGGGGGCTGTCTCGTGCTCAAGCGCCCATAAGGCGGCGCCCATTGCCTCAAAATAAGGCGCCTCGTCCGGAACGATGAGTCCCGGTATCTCCTGCCGCAGGTATTCGATCATCATGCGGTTGCGGGCCGTGCCGCCGGTGACCATTAAATTGCGCCTTTCGACCTTTTTCAAGAGTTCCATAATTTTATCGGCCATCATTTTGCACAATCCAGCCGTGACCTGGGATTTTGGAATTCCTTTATTGGTGGCGTGGGTACAATCGGATTTGCAGAATACCGAACAGCGGCCGGAAACGTGATGAGGAGACTCTAGCGACGCCCACCGGGCAGCTTCTTCGAGCGAAACATTCATGCGCCGCAATTGCTGCAAAAAGAACTCACCGGTTCCGGAGGCGCACTTGTTTCCGGTGATGACATTGGATATGCGCCCGGACCGATCCAGCACATAGACCATAAACGTTTCACCACCAGCTGAAATGACCGCGGGGCAGGAGACGTTTGACGGTTTGATGTATTGATATGCATATTCAACGGCTTGAGGCTCGGATATGGATGTCAGATTTACAAATCGGCGGAATTTGCGTCCAGTGGCAGCGATGCTGTCAAATGAACTCAAATCCAGCTGCTCAAAGGCTTTTAACAGCGTTTGCTTGGGGTCGCCTTCATGTGGGTAAAGGGCATAGTCAATCCGTTTCGGTTTTGGATCCTGCAGTGAATTACTGGAATCCCCATTGTCTACATCCAGTTGCAACTGGACAAGGGACACGGTTGATGCCCCCAGGCAGATACCCAAAGATTTTATTGGTGCAGCCATTGATTTCTTTTCAACTCCCGGTCAATTAAATCTTTTCCTGTGGGAATGATTGTGGCCTAATATTCGGTTCATGCCATAGCAGGCCTGAAACCTGATTATGGAATACATTATCCAAATATCCGGTCACCCGAAGGTGGGCAAAAAGATAATGCCCGGTCTCTTGACGGTATCGTCAATGCCAAGAAACCGACATTTCCGGAAAGGCTGTCAAATAGGCTGCATATGAACTCGGAAATTAATTTAAACGTCCGTGGCAGATGTCCGGGTGGAATTCACATTATTATTTTCAAGGCCTATTTGTTAGAATTCCTATTACTTCAATTTGAACGGACATGCAAGTCTTATATTTATTTGATGTCAACTTTGATGCATCTTTGACGTCTGATACATCACTCAGCCTTGACTCCCGCATTCGCATGGCTTTCTCACTGCGACACAGAGGTGGTTGTCTATAAATTGATCATTATTTCAGTAAGATAAGAAAATCTGCATCGGCGGCGCCTCTTGATCGAAAGCGTCATCCATGCGGGCCGGTGATGCATAAAAATTCGGTTGACAATAAAACGGTTGTTTAATACAAACGTTTGAAAATTGCCAAAGGATAATTATCATGGACGATCGTATTTCGTTTAATACCGCCAAAAATGATCACACGAAGGACCGCATTTTAGATGAAGCCGAAGCATTGTTTGCCTTGAGAGGATACGACGCGGTCAGCATCAGAGAAATAACGGGCGCCGCCAATTGCAATCTTGCCGCCGTAAACTACCATTTCGGCAATAAACAAAATCTTTATCTGGAAGTGTTTCGATCTCGCTGGCTGCCGCGCGCCTGGCGTCTCCAAAAATGCTTTCGAGAATCTCTGGCTGCCAACGGCGCGCGGACACCATCAACCGTTGTTGAATCGCTGGCCCAGGCTTTTATCGCAGGACCCCTTTCCGAGGAGGAGCGTAGGCGCCACCACCAGCTGATATCCGGCGAACTGGCCAAACCCACCGAAGCCTTCAAGATGGTCGCCGATCAGGCCTTGCATCCGTTGTTTGACAGTTTGTTCGAGGATCTGCGATCCGTATTACCCGATGATATTGAGGAGGAAAGGCTGGCGCTTAACATCTTTAGCGTTTTTGCGATGGTGTTGTATTTTAACTTTGCCGGCCCCCTAATCAGCCGCTTTACGGGCTGCAGTTATGATGCGGCCTTAAAGGAGCGCTTGGTTGATCATATTGTTGAATTTTCTCTAAACGGATTGGGCGCTAAACCAAAGGAGACGAATATATGAGACATTTGCTTTTTTTATTCAGCTGGGCATTCATTTTATTTACAGGCCTGAACGGCTGCATTAACTTAGGTCCTGATTATCAGCGTCCAAATCTGCATATAGAGGTTCCGGAATCCTACCAGAACAAAGACAGCGAACAAAACCTCAACCTGGTTATTGAGGATCGCTGGTGGAAAGATTTTGGTGACCCTGTCCTCGATATGCTGGTTGAAGAGGTCTTAGAGCGAAACTGGGATTTAAAGCAGGCCGCCGCGCGGATCATCGAAGCCCGAGCCCAGTATGTTCGGGCCAGTTCAGACCGCTGGCCCCAGGTGGACGTTGATTATGATTGGGATAAACGTCGTTTCGGCGGCGTTAGTGTCGGCAGTGGACGAACGATAACAACCCATCAATTGGTTTTTCCGGCACTTTTTGAAATTGATCTTTGGAGTCGTCTGGCCAAGGTTTCCAAAGCCGCATGGGATGATATTTTGGTTGATGAGGAAAACCGCCGAACCTTGGCTCAGACCCTGGTGGCTGAAACCATCAATTTGTATCTGCAGATGGAGACGGTGGAACGCCGACTGCAAATTGCCGATCAGAGCATAGACGCCTTTGGGCGCAGCCTGCAATTTGTCGAGACCCGTTACCGACGCGGCCTGGTGTCGGTGTTAGATGTTCGGCAGGCCCGGCGCATTTTAGCCGGGGCTGAAACGCGGGTTCCTGAATTGCAGCAGCAGCTGGGAATTTTACAGCAGCAGCTATCGGTTTTGCTGGGACGATACCCCGAAATCCGACCGGCGCGCCCCCAGCCCGCAGATTATTACCGGCGACCGGATCCGGTTCCAACTGGTGTGCCATCCGAATTGCTGTTAAGGCGACCGGAT
>JASFTL010000111.1:0-9868 GCA_050053555.1 Desulfobacterales bacterium | reverse complement strand
AGGGTATCATCCTGAATGCGGGTATCAATGGATCGCAGGCAAGGGGGATCCAGTAAAGTCAGATCCGAAGGGTGCGCGACTTGAAGGACCAACTGGTTATTGCGCTCCCCAAATTTTTTATAAGTGTCAATAACCCATTCGATCTGGTTTAAATAAAGCTGGCTGTCTTCTTCAAAAACGACATTTCCGTCTAATTCGCGCTTATCGATAATTTCGGTATTGGCCTGTTCCCACCAGCTCAGTTTATCACCGGACAAAGGAACTCTGGTCAGCCGTTCGCCGTAGGTATAAGATTCCCCAGGTTCCTTACGCGCCGACATCAGATATTCGATATAAGCGCGCTCGTATCCAGGTCCGCCGTAAATATAATCGTATTCCACCGGATTGGGTATGCCGCAGGCCGGCGGAATATCGGGAATCAATGGATAGGTACCCGGATGTTTCACGTGACCCAGGAAGTAATCGTATTCTAGACGGGTTTGCCCTTCATAAGATCCGCGATCAATAACGAAGCGCTTGCCGTGATCGAGAATGTCATGAACCGCCTGAAACCATAGATCCGGCAAATCCCTGGCGTGGATGTTGTGAATGTCCATTTTCCTTCTTTCCTTAACAGAATGAGGTGTCAGATCAGTCAACAGAGAACAGAGGACAGAGGACAGAGGACAGACAAGGCGTTTCATTCTCCCGTTTTTACCATCTGTCTTCTGTCTTCTGACGTCTGTCCTCTGAAACTTGACACCTGAACCCAGAAACCTGAAACCTCGTAAAATAAAATATCAGCCTTTTAATTACAGAGTTTTGTAAATTAATCATGCAGCTGGTTTATTTTAGATATCCAACGTGCTGACTTCGAGAGCATTAGTTTGGATAAACTCACGGCGGGGTTCCACGGCCTCTCCCATGAGGATTGTAAAAATCTCATCCGTATCGACAACATCTTCAATTTTTACCTGGAACAAATTGCGTTTTTCAGGGTTCATGGTGGTTTCCCACAGTTGCTCAGGGTTCATTTCACCCAGACCTTTATAGCGCTGGATGGTCAACCCCTTTTTGCCGTCTCGCATGAAAATGTCCAACAGTTCGATTTTATCTTTGGCTTTCAGGGGTTCACTTTGCTTTTCTTCCTCTTTATTCGAAACCGCAAACGGTGGAAAATCGTACTTGAAAATATTTTTGCCAAGATTTAAGCAACGCTGAAAATCATTGGAATAGATCAGACCCCGGCCAATTTTTACAGAACTCGATGATTTGCCGATCGGATCGTGAAGCATTTGAGCATCTTCATCAGCAGCTATTCCATTAACGATCAATTCATAAACATTGCGCTCCTCATTAAATTTCAAGCTGTCCACGGAGTAGCCTTTTTGGCTCAGCTTTTCCCTTAAGCGCACCATGCGCTTTTCATCGTGCAAAAAGGCTTTATTGGCAACTTTTTCTTTGACCAAAAATTCGGCCAGCTCTTTCGGAATGCCGCGGTTTTTCAAGCGCGCCAGGACTGATAAATACTCTGAAATATTGGCAATAAACATAAACAGGTTATGGCCGGATAATTCTTTTTGACCCTTTTTGACTTTCAGCTTTCTGGCACTACAAATCTTTTTGAGCACAAAATCATTTAATTCGGATTCATTATTGAGGTAGTTATCACTCTTTTTTCCTTTGCCGATCTTAAACAAAGGCGGTTGTGCAATATATAAATAGCCTTTATCGACCATTTCGGGCATCTGCCGGTAAAAGAATGTGAGTAAAAGCGTTCGGATATGGGAGCCGTCTACATCCGCATCAGTCATGATAATGACTTTATGATATTTAATTTTATCAATATCGTATTCTTCTTCTCCCACGCCGGTTCCAAGAGCGGTGATGATGTTTTTGATCTCCTCGCTTTTTAAAATTTTATCAAAGCGCGCTTTTTCGACATTTAAGATTTTACCCTTCAACGGCAACACCGCCTGAAATTTTCGGTCGCGAGCCTGTTTGGCTGATCCGCCGGCCGAGTCACCCTCTACGATAAAAAGTTCTCGCTCTGCGGGGTCTGAAGATTGACACTCTGCCAGTTTTCCGGGAAGTGTCGCATCCACCAGGGCACCTTTGCTTCGGGCCAGATCGCGGGCCCGTTTGGCCGCATCGCGCGCCCTGGCGGCATCGACCCCTTTGGCGATGATCTTTTTGGCAACCGCCGGATTTTCTTCAAAAAAGGTGCTTAATTTTTCGTTAACCAGAGACTCTACAATTCCTTTCACTTCGCTGTTGCCAAGCTTGGTCTTGGTCTGACCTTCAAATTGTGGGTCTTTGATGCGTATACTAATAATCGCGGTCATTCCTTCACGAACATCGTCACCGGTAATCTTGACCTGTAAATTTTTTGGTAAATTGCCATTGCTGGCATATTGATTGATCGTACGGGTCAGACCGGCCTTAAATCCAATCAAGTGAAAACCACCTTCAGTGGTGTTGATGTTATTGGCAAATGAAAAGATTTTTTCGGTATAGGTGTCATTGTACTGAATGGCAACTTCAATCTGGATATCGTTTCGGGTGCCCTCCATAAAAATTGGTTTCTTATGCAGCGCACTATGGCGGCGATTAATATGCTTCACATAATCAACGATACCGCCTTTATGAAAAAACTCTTCTTTGATATCGGCGCGTTCATCTTCGATAATAATTTTGAGCCCTTTGTTTAAAAAGGCCAGTTCTCTTAGCCGGCGCACCAAAACATCATAACTAAATTCGGTGGTTTCAAAAATCTCTGCGTCCGGGATAAAATGAACCTGGGTCCCCTGTTTACGGGTTTTGCCCTTTGACTTTAACTCGCAGGTTTTTTTTCCTTTTTCATAAGATTGATAGTAAATCTTGCCTTCTGTATAAATTTCGACTTCCAGAAAGCTGGAAAGGGCATTCACAACCGAAACACCAACGCCGTGCAGTCCGCCAGAGACTTTATAGGAATGATCGTCGAACTTGCCGCCGGCGTGCAGTTTTGTCATGACGACTTCAACCGCCGGGATTTTTTCTTTCTTATGAATCCCGATCGGTATCCCGCGGCCGTTATCGATCACACTGACACTGTTGTCATCGTGTATGGTCACTTTTATCAGGCTGCAATAGCCGGCCATGGCTTCATCAATACTGTTATCGACAACCTCATAGACCAGGTGATGCAGGCCGGCAACGTCGACATTTCCAATATACATGGCAGGTCTTTTACGAACCGCCTCTAAACCTTCCAATACCTTAATGTTATCTTCCGTATAATTGTTTGATTTTGCTTTTTCGTTCATATCCTCATCGGCATAATTACGCTTAAATAGGTTTTGTCTTTTTCGCCCTCAATCAGACAGGGTTTTTCCTCATCCGTAATATTGAGAATAACCTTATCATCCTCCATGACATTCAGGGTTTCAATGAAGTATTTGGGATTGAACATTACCTGAATGGTGTCCCCTTTGTATTCCACATCCATATCCTCTTTTGATTCACCAATATCTGGATTGGTTGAGGTGATCATCAGTTGATTTTTTTCAAAATTAAAAATAACACCTTTGTAATCTTCCGAACTTAATATCGACATGCGCTTGAGCATCATTAAAAATAATTGTCGATCTAGCGGAATCGAATTTCCTCCTTTTTTAACAATGATATCGCCGTATTCCGGAAAATCACCTTCTAATAGGCGTATAATCAGTGTTTCGCTTTCTTTCTGGACGATAAAATTATTTTCCTTAAATCCGATTTTAACCGGCCCTTCCGAATCAAGAAATTTACTGACTTCAATAAGCCCCTTTTTAGGGATCATGACGTTGTCTCCGGTCGGCAGGTTGCTATCCTTGTCAAATAAATGATCCGCCTTTGAAAGCCGGCTGCCGTCCGTTGAGACAAAACGAAAGATCTTCTTCTTTTTTTCCTCAATGCGTTCCGCAAAAACACCGACGATGTGAGCACGTTTGTCATCTGTCGCACCACTGACGATAACTGAGCGTTCAATCATTTTTGCCAGCACCGAAGATTCAATTTCAAAAAATTCAACGGCTTCGATTTTGGGGATTTCCGGAAAGTCATCCGGATTTAGTCCGACAATGTGATATTCTACATTTTGATTGCCTATTTCGATCCAATGATTTTCAACTTCATTTAAAAAAATGTCTTCGCTTGGAAAATCCCGAACGATTTCATAAAATTTTCTGGCATTTATGGCAATGATTCCCTCAGCTTCAACTTTGGCGGCATAAAAACCTTCGAAGCCGGTTTCAAGATCTGTTGCCGAAATAGAAATGCCCTTATTGGCGGTTTTAACCAAAACATTGGTGGTTATCGCCAAATTCGTTCTGCGCCCAGTAAGACCCTGTACTTTGGATAAAACGGGAAGCAAATCGGCTTTTTTTACGGTGACTTTCATAACGTATTCCTTTATTATTATAATATAGTATTAAATAATAATAATAATAGATTGTTGATAAATCTAAGATCTTTTTAAAACATTTAAATGGTTAGAGAATATCTAATAATTGGATGATAACAAAACCCCTTGTTTGCTGGCGATAAGAAACTCAATATCGACATATAGATTAAAATTGTTCATAAGTCTTACGCTTTCGACACACTTTGAAAAGTAAACTGTTCAAAAGAGCGATTTGTAAGATTTAAAGGAAGAACAGTTATTTTAAATCATTATTAAATATGATGAAGAACGATTAAGGTGCATGCATCCATGTTTTCATCAATGGCACCACACGGTTTTGCCAGGTAATGGATGTCCTTAATTGAATAAAGTCTTTATACAATTTTTGTAAAAATTGCAAGATCTTATCATATAAAAAGACCTTTTCTAAAATGGCACCCTCCAGGTCATCCGGATTTTCAAGAGGAGTGGTTTTGGGGGTCTTGAAACCACTGAGATTCAAACTTTCGCCTTTTAGGGTAAACTGCCATTTTTGTCCGGAAGTCCGATAAATCAGATTAAGTTCAGCAACCAGAGCGCCTTTTTTTAAAGCCAGCATCCCTTCTTCAAAATGGGCGTCTTCCCCTTTTATGGTGATGCGTTCAACGGATTTACTCTTTTTATTTTCCAGGACGATACGGTTGCCGATTTCAAGCGATGTCAGATCCGGGTCCATGTCTTTAAAGAGGCTCGGTTCCTGTTCGACGACAAACCACAACCAGGTCAAAAACTCATTACCGAGAAACTTATATCGGTTATAGGCAACTGCAACATCTAACATGTTATCCGTGTTTAATTTTTAAAATTTGTAGGCGCCAGCTTAAGCAGAATATCTTTTTCAGAATCTGAAAGATCGGCATTAAAATATGCGGCCGTGTAAGGAAACATGCGCATCAATTTCAAATCAAACGACCTTAAAAATAGCGTTTCCAATTCCTCATTGGCTGCTTTTAAATTGGAAAAAAACCATAAAAACGAACCTTCATAATTCCAGATGATATCGTAAACATTCGGGGTGGCTGGGACTTTTAAATTTAAGTTAGCGATGACGTGATCTTTGATCGTTCGTTTTTCATTACGTGATAAATATTGCCGGCCGCTTTCGGCCATTCGCCTGGCCGATTCCATCATAAAATGTTTTTGGACTACTTTTGCAGGGATGGCTTTATTATCAATTCTAAGCGCAAAAATCAGATAGGCCCCAAAAACAAAAGAAGATCCGCTAAAATCAGGCTGGTACGGTTTTTCAAACGAGGTCCAACCGCTTACTTTTTCCGGTGCTTGATCATCGATTTCAGATATGGCATTTTTCTGAAGTGCGGTAGCAACCGTTTCTAAAACCGGTGCTTCAAGCTGACCATCAACCTTATATTGCGTTATCGAAACCGAGGCGGACAACAGACTCATTTTCAGGACTTTTTCAGCGTATTCAGTACACGGGTTATTCTTATTAATTCTACCATATATAGTATATAAAATAAATTAATATAAACATATAGCGTGTTTGTAAAGAACAGACAAGCTAAATTTCCAGTTAAAAAAAATAGCAAAAAGTGCTATGCAGAGTCAGTTGATTGATCGGTGCGTTAGCCCATTTTCTATGTTGCTTTTTCAGTAATGAAAACGGCATAACAAAACCCTCAACAAACCGATACCAAAGAAATTTTCATGAAATTTATTGCCGACCTACACGTTCATTCCAAATTTTCCAGGGCGACGGCTAAAAACCTGGATCTGGAAAATCTATACGTTGCCGCCCAACTCAAAGGTATCACTGTGGTTGGAACCGGCGATTTTACCTATCCTGCCTGGTTTGACGAAATTTCAGAAAAACTGGTTGCAGCCGAACCCGGCTTGTTTAAACTCAGAGACGAACTCGCTCGCCAATGCGATTCCCAGGTCCCTTCATCCTGCCGTCGCCCGGTGCGTTTTATTTTGGCCACTGAAATAAGCAACATCTACAAGAAAAACGGCAAAACACGTAAAAATCATAATCTTGTTTTGGTGCCGGATCTGGATATCGCGCAAAAATTCAACGTTAAACTGGACAAGATCGGTAACATAAAATCCGATGGTCGACCCATCCTGGGTCTGGACGCCCGGGATCTGCTTGAAATTTTGCTGGAAGCCTCAGAGCGGGCCTTTTTGATACCGGCTCATATATGGACGCCTTGGTTTTCGGTACTCGGTTCAAAATCCGGTTTTGATTCCATTGAAGAATGCTTTGATGATCTCAGCTCTCATATTTTTGCGGTTGAAACCGGGCTGTCTTCTGACCCAGCCATGAACTGGCGGGTATCGTCATTGGATGGCTTAACCCTGGTATCCAATTCAGATGCGCATTCGCCTTTAAATCTGGGTCGTGAAGCCAACATGTTCGACACTGAGCTTTCTTATGCTGCTATCAAAAGCGCCCTGAGAACCGGTGATCCCCAAAAATTTCTGGGGACCTATGAATTTTATCCCGAAGAAGGCAAGTACCATATCGACGGTCACCGGACTTGCAAAATATCATTCTGGCCAGCGACGACCATGAAACATGAAGGCCTCTGTCCGGCATGCGGCAAACCGTTGACAATCGGAGTTTTATATCGGGTAGAGGAGTTAGCCGACCGCGAAGAGGGCCAAAAACCCGCCAGAAGCCACCCTTATACCAGCAGTATTCAACTGGTGGATATTTTGTCGCAAGTATTACGGGTGGGTCCGGCCTCCAAGAAGGTCAAACAAACCTATCAGACGCTCCTCAATAAACTGGGTTCGGAATTCGATATTTTACATCGCCTGGAAATCGATGCGATCGAGCTGGCCGCAATTCCTTTGTTGGCCGAAGCGATTGCGCGCATGCGCCGCAAGGAAATCAACATCATTCCAGGTTTTGACGGAGAATACGGCCGCATCCGGATATTTAATGAACAAGAGCACGAAACACTGCTTGGACAGCAATCGCTTTTTACCGTTTCGACACCGCAGCCGGCGGATTTTGTTCCAGTGCCCAAACGCAAATCCGACAAAGTTTCAAAAAAAAGCAAAACCATACCACCTGAAACTAAGCCTGCATCGGATGATGTTTTCCGACAGTTAAATGAACTCCAGCGCCAGGCGGTGGAGCAGCCCGATGGTTGCCTGTTGATTATTGCCGGACCCGGCACCGGAAAAACCCGCACGCTGACGATGCGAATCGCCCATTTAATCGAGCGAAAAGGGGTATCTCCTCACCACATTTTGGCTGTGACCTTTACCCGCAGGGCGGCCCAGGAAATGCAGCAAAGACTCAAATCAATTCTGGGAGATGCTCACCCGATGCCATTGGTCGCCACCTTTCATGCGCTGAGTTTTAAAATATTAAATGAACTCAACCCGGATGGCACCGTAACCGTTATCGATGATGACGAGCGCAACGTTTTAATCCGCGAAGCGATGAAACAGGTTAAAGATCAGGGGATACCGATTTCACAAAATCCGCAAACATTACGCGACCGGATCGTTGCAGCCAAGCAGCAGATCCTCGGCCCTGATGATTTAACACCGACCGACAATGTCACGCCTGAAGCTCGCGCGCTGGCCGAAGCGTACCATCACTACCAGCGTCTTTTGGCCGTTCAGGGCTTAAACGATTATGAAGATCTGATTTTTAAAGTCGTCCAATTGTTGGAAACAGATTCCGCGGTCTGCCAAAAATACCGCCATCAATTTCAACATATTTTCATCGATGAATATCAGGACTTGAACCACGGTCAGTACCGTATAGTGCAGGCGCTGGCGCCTCCGAAATCATCGATTCCAAATCTTTGTGTCATCGGCGATCCGGATCAGTCGATTTACGGATTCCGTGGATCCGACGCAAGCTATTTTACGCGCTTTGTTGACGATTATCCTGAAACCGATGTTATTCAACTCACGCGCAATTATCGATCGACCACAACTATTCTCGACGCATCATTTCAGGTCATGCAGGATCACCGTCTGTATGACACTGAAGCCAGGACCTATTCTCAAATAGAGGGCGCTCAGAGCATCACGATCCTTGAGCTTGGCAGTGCCAAGGCCGAAGCGCTGGCCATTGCCCGGACGATTGCCCGGCTGGTGGGAGGCACCGGTTTTCATTCCATTGATACGGGTCAGGTCGAAGATGCCAATCTGATCGCGGCTCGCAGTTATGCTGATTTTGCTGTACTGGTTCGCACCAATCACCAGCTCATCATTATTGCAGACGTTTTTGAACAGGACGGTATACCTTATCAGATTGCCAATCGACAAAATTCCTTAAAAAACTGGGGTCTGGCTGAACTCATTTCGTTACTGAGCGTCATAGAAGGATACGGCAGTGACCTGGATTTAAATAATTGCCTGTCGCTGTTCTCCGCCGGCCTGAATAAAAAGGCGGTCGATCATTTTAAATCCTGGTGTTATTCGAAAAGATTTTCGCAGGCACAGGGATTCATCAATGCCAAACGCTTTCCGATTCCCGGATTTAGCCGAACGCAGCAGCAAAAACTCATCGATTTTGCCGAAAAGATGGCCGGTATCCAAAATGAGATCACCCCAATGACGGTTGCTGAAAAGCTGCAGTATCTGACGCAGGTGCCCCCATTGAGCGCCCTTGTGAACGCTGAGCCCCAATCTCAGCAAGCTCTCAATAATTTGCTGGGCCTTGCAGTGGATTTCGGCCATGATATGGCTGAATTTATGGCAAACGTAGCACTGCACACCGATACCGACGCCTATTGGCCTCTGGCCGAAAAGGTGGCGTTGCTGAGCATGCATGCGGCCAAGGGGCTGGAGTTTCCGGTCGTGTTCATCGCCGGATGCGAAGATGATTTGATCCCTCTAAAGCGTGGAGATTCAAATCCCGCCGATATGGCTGAAGAACGCCGCCTGTTTTATGTGGCCATGACCCGGGCCAAGGAACGCCTGTACCTGACCTGGGCCAAAAAGCGCAGCGTTTACGGAAAACGCCAGCCCCGATCCATTTCTCCCTTTGTGGCCGATATTGAAACCCGCCTCAAAAAAAACAAATCTCCCCGAGTTCAACCGAAAAAAAAGAAAGAAGCCCATCAGCGTCAACTCAAACTCTTTTAAGCGGTTCTTCTTATCTCTTTTAAGGGGATATCGGCCCGAGGGTTGTTTTGGCCCGCACTTCGTTACGACGGGCTAAATCCGCCATAGGCTGACCAGGGGCAAAACCGCTTTTATGCTCAAGTTTTGTTGAATGTTGGTCGATATCTACGCTTGGAAGGAAGACAGGTAGCCTGTCGGTTCAATGCGATTGGGCCCAACGGCTTCGACACATACAAGATGTTGTGGGTCTATATCAGAACCTACTAATATCATTGGTAATTATTACATTTTTCTTGAGTTTAAATTCATTTTATGTATAAAATTAAGCATACGATAGGCGTACAGGGGGTTACAATTACGGGGGGA
>JASFTL010000110.1:0-9879 GCA_050053555.1 Desulfobacterales bacterium | reverse complement strand
ATCGTTCGTGATTATCGAACCCAGGGCGGTGTGGTTTTTTACTCCGTGCCGCATTTTGAAGCGCGCTACCATGAAACTTACTGGGGCGGGTTGCGCTTCTTTTTTAAGGACCGCTCTCAGGATTTGGACCTGGCCGTCTCTAAACTGCGCAACGATATTATCGACCGTATGGGTGATCAGGTCGATATGTACAGCGGCAAGGGGCTGCGCGGTGCCGTTTTGAAAATATTTGATGAAACGTTTGCAGTCACGACCGTCTTGCTTCTCATTGCCTTAGTGATTGCGGCTCTGGGTATTGCAACCACACTTACGGTTCTGGTTTTGGAGCGTTCCAAGCAACTCAACACCCTCTTTGCCGTCGGCGCAAGTTTCAGGCAGATTCGCAAGATGATATTCTGGGAAGCCGGTTTTATGGTGGCCATTGGCGAGCTGGCCGGAGTTGTTTGCGGCTTTATCTTATCGTATTTACTGGTATACGTCGTGAATCGCCAATCATTTGGCTGGACTTTTTTATACAGCGTCGATTGGGGCGCTCTCGGATTTTCAATTCCGCTGATTGTCATAACAGCCTTGGCCGCAGCGCTGCCGGCCGTGAAGATGGTTTTCCGCAAACCACCGGCAGCGCTGTTGCGCGAGCGTTGATATGGGTATCATGTTTAAATTAGCCACAGACTAAGACGATACACACCGTTTCTTTGTCCGGCTTCGGCAGGGGTAAAGCTCAAAGCTGAATGCTCAAAGCTCAAAGCAAAATCAGCTTTTATGACCTTCAGCCCTTTAGCCTTAAGCTTTGAGCCTTATCATCATCAGATAATGAGCATAAAAATGGAACAATTTCCAAAAATAGTGACTTTCGCAATTCTAAGTCTGTTTATGATGGCTCCTTTCACTGATCGTCAGGTATTTGCGGATGATGAGCGCGATTATTTATCTGTGGCCGGCCCGTGCAATTTAACATTTCCGAAAGATCATGGGCCGCATGCGGGGTACCGTATTGAGTGGTGGTACTATACCGGTAATCTTCAAGCCGATTCAGGAGAACAATATGGATTTCAGCTGACCTTTTTCCGAAATCAAATCAGTGCGCCTGGTGCTGAAAAAAAATGGCCCCAGCCCCACTCTTTCTGGCGGACGCAGCAGGTGTATGCCGGTCATGCGGCGATATCCGATATCTCCGGAAAAAGGCATTTGCAATCAGAATTGATTGCCCGAGGATCGTTAGGAATCGCTGATGTGTCTCAGCAGGCGGATCAAACGACTATTTTCATCAAAAATTGGTCAGCCCAAATCGGCCCCGGCCGTCATATTCTGAAGGCGGCTGCAGATCATTTTTCTCTCGAACTGAGTCTGCTGCCCGCTAAAGCGCCTGTCCTGCATGGCACGGCCGGCTACACCCGCAAAGGCTCAACCCCTGAAAGGGCAAGTTGTTATTATTCCTTTACGCGGCTAAAATCGGAAGGCACCTTAACGATTGATGGAACAACGATTCGGGTTCAAGGGTTCAGCTGGATGGATCATGAATTCAGTTCCGCGCCACTGGAGCCGGGTATTGTGGGCTGGGATTGGTTTAGCCTGCAGCTTGCGGATCAAACCGAGATAATGATCTATCTTTTAAGAAAACAGGGTGGAGAACTCAATGCGGCCTCCAGCGGCACTTTCATTGATAAATCCGGGAAGCGACGGCATTTGACCAAAGACGATTTTCGGGTTGACATCATGGACACCTGGAAAAGTCCGCATTCCAAAGCAGTCTATCCGGCGCGCTGGCGCTTAACGATATTCCCTTTATCTATTGAGCTTATTATAACGCCAAAGCTATCTGATCAGGAGATGCAAACCACGGCCAGTACCGGTGTGACCTACTGGGAGGGCAGTGTCTCGGTAAACGGTACAGCTGGCAAAAACCCGCTAAAGGGAATGGGTTATGTTGAGCTTACCGGATATGCCAAAGCATTCAGCGCACCTCTGTAAATAAAATTATGAAAACCGCCAAAATTTTGATATAAATGAATATGATCGCATTTGGCAGTTATGGGTTGTTTGTTATAGAACTACACCTGAATTTTGGAGCGACCACATTTCATGCAAATTTCAGGAAACATTTAACGCCTGATGCATTAACGGAAATTATCGAATGGGGAATAAGCGATTCATTGCGGCGGTTTTGAGTTTTTTTTGGCTGCTTTTGACGGCCTGTGCATCCCATCAACAATTGCAAGACCAAAACAGGGTGCTGAGCACGGAATTAAAACATGCGCGCATTGAACTTCACGAGGCCGAAGAAAAGATAAAAAGCCTTAATGCAGAATTGAGCAAATTGCAGCAAGAGAACGCCCTCAGAACCGAAAAACTGACTGATCTGCAATCAAAGCATACCTACCTTAAAAACATCAATATAAGGCTTTCCCAAAACATTGAACGGCTTTCTCAAAACGTTGAACGATTGAAAAACGATTTGAAAAAAAAGAAATCTGTAATTAAACTACAGAATAAAGTCATCCGTTTGTTGGATGACACTAAAAAGACCATCGCAACAAGTTTAAAAGAAGAGATCGCAGCTGAGGAAATTGAACTTGTTGAAATGGCAGACACCCTAAAAGTTGTTTTCATCGATAAAATTCTTTTTGATTCAGGCAGTGTTGAGATTAATCAAAAAGGCAAGAAAATATTGCTGGTTGTGGCCGATTCCGTCAGAGCGCACAGAGATCAAAATGTACTGGTAGAAGGGCATACAGATAATATGCCTTTAGGCCCGACCTTGAAAGAGAGATTTCCGAGCAACTGGGAACTCTCCGCCGCCCGCGCATCAGCTGTTGTCAGATTTCTTCAAGAAAAAGGCCGGCTGCAACCGGAAAGACTTTCGGCTCGGGGATATAGCTATTTTCGACCGGTTGCGTCAAACGAAACCAAGGAAGGCCGTCACCAAAACCGGCGCATAGAAATCATCCTCGGCCCATCTAATTAAAATTATTAGAATCTAAAATTTCTAATTTGAATAATCAGAATTTTATCTGACATAATTTATTCAGAACTTACCGCCAAACCGGACAACGACTGACTTTCAAACCTTATTCTATCATAATTGCAAGTTTTCCATGCAGCGATACCATCTAAGTACCTCAATTTTAGCCAAGGTTGATAGTTTCTCAATATATCTTTACTTTTATTATGCCCACCTATCAATTTCACACATTTTCCAGTTCCAAAGGTATTTTTATCGCAGTTCAGCCTAAGATTCGATTATTTACAAGATTTTTTGTTAGCATGCCTATATGGCACAAAAAGACGACTTTTGTTAAATATTAGAAATGAAAAATAGGTACGCAGGCGCATCCAGAAATGCTAATTTGTGAATTTATTACAGCTTATTATGTTTATGGTAATTGACTATGAGGAAGGACTTCGATAAAATTGTAATTAAGGCTGAGGTGCCGATTTTTTAGAAAGTCGGCTGCTAACAAGAATCGGTTTAATACATATGTTATGCGACTGACTAATGCGGGACTTTTGTGAAAGGACTTAACTTTGGCACATGATATTTTCCTTAGCTACGCGAGCGAAGATTTTGACTTCATCAGTGAGTTAGCATCCGGCCTTAGAGCTGCTGGACTCTCCGTTTGGCTCGATCGAGATAAGCTCAAAACGGACGACGGGCACGGCAGCATAATAGAAACGGCCCTCACCGAGTCGCGCTTCGCAATAGCTGTCATCTCGAAGATGTATCTGCAAAAGCATTGGCCGGAGGCAGAATTTGGTGCTATCAGGAAGCTTGAAGCACATGAGAAAAGGGATAGGATTATCGTCGTATTTCATGGAGCCCCAGCGAGTGAGTTCGGTGCTCCATTTGAAAGGAGTCCAGTAAAGCATACCCTCTCCTCTGATAAGGGCGTAGACTGGGTAGTGTGTGAGTGCGTGCGACTAATAGAGAAGATGACGGCAGAGCAGGGAGAAGGTGGCGGGAACGATCGCAACGAGTACATATTCCCACTCGGACGTTACTCGCGCTATGGAGATTCCTGTCCTGAGTGTGGGGCACGAATAGAAGTTGGCAGCCACCACATATGGTGTAACAAGTGCGACTATATAGATCAGATGGAGCCAGTTTGAGAGTCCGTTAGTCGCATAACCTGTCATTCAACCAGATAGCTTTTCCACTGCGCTTCAATGCTACCGGCGAGCTTTTCCGTTAGCGACCGTTTATATCTCCAACGTCCACCAAGGATTTGAATGCATTTAAACGTTGTGAGATTTTAAACGTATCGCAACTCAGTGCGTTGTCAGATCAAGTTGTATATTAATTTGAATAATGAAAGATTGAATCTTGGTCCTTGCACCTAATGATCAAGAATTTCCCTCAGTTTTTTGGACAGCTCCAAGATATCAAACGGCTTCTGAATAAACCCGTTGCAGCCCTGATTAATGAGTTCCTCTACTTGTTTGTTTAGACTGTAGCCGCTCACCAGAAGGACTTTAGCATCGGGGTTAATTTTTTTGAGTTCCTCATAAGTGGCTCTACCGCTTTTTTCCGGCATGATCATATCCAGAGCAACCAGATCAAGTTTGCCTGAATTCGAATTATAGAGCTCAATCGCCTCCTTTCCGCTCCTGGCGGTTAACACCTTATAGCCTAATTCTTTCAGCATGAGCTCTTCTACTAGAATGGGACCTTCTTCATCGTCTACCAGAAGAATCCGTTCTTTTCCCTTCACCAACATATCATCAGGCGGTGATTCATCTAATGCTTCAGCTTCAGATGCCGGCAAATATACGACGAATGTGGCGCCATGACCCTTTTCGCTGTAGACGCGTATGATTCCGTTATGATTTTTAATAATCCCATATGCGGAGGCCAGTCCCAGACCGGTTCCTTTGCCCATATCTTTGGTCGTGAAAAAGGGTTCAAAAATTCTTTCCATTGTTTCCTTGTCCATACCGATCCCGCTGTCAGTTACCGACATTTTCACGTATTTTCCGCCACTGACTTCATATGGTTTGCAGTAATCATCGCTGAGGTCAACATTTTCTGTCTGAATGTAGAGGTCACCTCCTTCCGGCATCGCATGCCATGCATTCAGATAAAGATTAATCAGCACCTGTTCAATCTGCCCCCGGTCCGCCTCCACATTCCAGATATCTTCCTGAAACCGTTTATGTACGCTGATTTCCTTTTTGGTGCGGGTAAACATTCGGGAACTCTTTTCGACAACATCATTGAGGCATGTGTTTCTGGGGGTGTATTTTCCTTTTCTGGCAAAGCCGAGCAGCTGTTCGGTAAGATTGGCGGCACTCATCACATTTTCTTCAATTCCCTGAATATACTTTTCGAGTGGACTCTGTTCCTCGGGATTTAAACGCATTAAAGATAAATATCCCTGGATACCCATGAGGATGTTGTTAAAGTCGTGTGCGATTCCTCCGGCCAGGGTTCCGATGGCCTCCATTTTCTGGGCATGGATCAGCTGGGCTTCAAGGTTCTTTTTTTCTCTTTCTGCCTTTAATTTATTTGTAATATCAGAAAGCTGGCTAACAAGCTTTACTTTTCCACTGGAGTCTTCAAACCGGTTTGCACCTATTTTGACCGGCCGTTCCTCCCCACTTTTGTGAATGATGGTGCATATCAGTCCAGATGGGTTCATTTCTCCCCGAAAGGTGTCTATAAAAAAATCTTCTGCGGGCTCCAAACTGTTTTTGGTCAGATATTTCTTGAAATAACTGCCCTGGATTTCCTTGGGTGAGTATCCCAATATTTGTGACAATACTTTATTTGCATAGATAATTTGAAAGCCATCATTCATAACCATGATCCCATCCCGCGAGTTCTCAACAACGGACCGGTATCGCTCTTCACTTTCGCGCAGCGCTTTTTCCGCTTCGATACGCTTGCTGACATTACGCGCGACATTCAGAATTACGTTTCTTCCTTTATAGCTGATAACCCTGGAGTGGATTTCAACAGGTATACTGCTGCCGCCTTGCTGGTAATGCGCCGTTTCAAGATTTATTTTTTGATGAAATGGTCGTTGGTTTTTTGCACCCACCTGGCCCATAATGAGCCGGGCATCTTTTTTGGGGATAATGTCAGCAAGATTCAACTTGAAAAATGTTTCCGATGTGTAACCCATCTGTGAATAAGCAGCTTCATTGGCTTCCAGGATATTGCCGTTTAAATCTGAGATGTATACCGCATCATCTACGTTTTCCAATAACTCCTTATAGCGCGCCTGTTCTTCCGCGTCTTTGAGATTTGTCAGCATATAGTTAAAGGCTTGGGAGAGTTGATTAAATTCCCAGTAGGTTTGGCCTTCATTATTATCAAAAAGAAGATCCTTTTGCCCTTCGGATATTTGGATGGCTTTAACCGTCATGTCTTTCAGTGGATTTACCATTTTTTTGGCCACAAAAATGGACATCAAAATCGAAACCGCTAGACTCACAATAGAAAGTAATCCGATCCATAAGGTGACTTTATTTTTTTCGGCGATCAGGCTTTCCAGGGATGATTGGAAATAGAAATTTTTTAACCCATTGAATCTTGATAGAATTTTATTTTGTCCAAATAATTGGAAACCAGAGCTCGTTGAGAGCGTTGTGCGTGTTTTTTCATCTATTGGGGATGTTGTATTGGAAATCAGACAGAACACCTGGTCGGTTCTGACCACAGATATCTCAGCGTCGACTGTTTGCTGTATGGCTTCAAGGAGATCGGTGTCTTGGACCATATCATAAAGTGCATATGCGGTTCCCATGCGACTGGTCTCGTGCATAATCGGAGCTGAAAACAGCCACACGACCCGTTTTTGTTTCCCATCTTCCAGGACCTCGCCGTTCGGATATTCTGCCAGAACAAAATCAATCAATTGGCTGGATATTCCGGGAAGATTTTGCGGTACAATGGACCGCTCACCGATTTTTTTTACAAAATGATAAACACCGTCTTTTGGCGGATAAAATTGGTTAATGCGATCCTCAAGATTAGATTTGACGTCCAGCATGGTGGTGACTCGGATGATATTGTCAGAACCCAGATTATCTAATTTGCTGGTAATAAGTGAGATTCTGTTTTTTAAAATGATTTCCACCTGGCCTTTTTGCGCCTGCAATTTCTCATAAAATTCCGACTCCACTTTTTTGCCGAAATATCGGTAGATGGTGGTCAGGATAATAACCGCCGAAAAGGTGACAAGGACCACAAAGGTTGTCACTAAATAGGTTGAAAAGCGTTTTCTGTTTCTGAACCTCAACGCTCCCTCCAGAAAAATTTCGACAAAATCAAAATGCGGTATTCATTTTACATAGCCTTCATCAGCAGCCAATCTTATTCGATAACCTGAATTTTGAACCAAAATTCAGGAATATATAAGGATAAAATGAAACAGGCGGGGTTGTCAAAAAAAAGTTAGGATCGGCAATGCTTAACCGACCGGTCAGGGTGCCGGTATTGCCCAAAATCAAGGCCGACTTTGAATCAGATGGTATCCAACCGGAAGTACTCTGACAATTTTGATTTGTTTTGACATGTTAACCAATAAACTCTAAAGTTTGTCACGTATCGCCAAAATTGTGAAGAAGGCCTCTGACGGTAATGTCAGCCATTGCTCAATGGTTTTGGCATTCAAGCCAGCTTTTTTAATAAATATTGGACTCAATTGAGTTAAGATTATGAGAATAGAAGATTTACTTAGATCAGTGACAGAGCGATCTGTTCAGTACCTTGGGCGGCTGCAAAACGGAAATGTTTTCCCGTCTTCCGAGGCGATCGATGCGCTCACCAAATTAGATGAACCTTTGCCGGACGGGCCAAGCGACATTGAAACCGTTATTGACTTGCTGGACAACATTGGCTCTCCTGCAACGGTTTTAACCGCCGGTGGCCGTTATTTTGGATTTGTAATTGGTGGAAGCCTACCGGCTGCCTTGGCCGCCAACTGGCTGGCCGGCGCATGGGATCAAAACGCCGGTCTTCGGGTCGCATCTCCGATTGCGTCTGTTCTGGAACAAATCACTCTTGGCTGGTTGCTCGATGTGCTTTCCCTGCCTGCTGAAGCCGGAGGGGGATTTGTCAGCGGCGCAACCATGGCAAATTTTACTGCTTTGGCGGCTGCGCGACACGCGCTATTAAAAAAGCAGGGTTGGGATGTGGAAGCCAAAGGCTTATTTGGTGCGCCGCCGGTGACGGTCATTGTGGGTGACGAGGTGCATGTTAGTGTATTAAAGGCACTCAGCCTGTTGGGGTTTGGAAGAGATCGGGTAATTCGGGTGCCGGTGGACAGGCAGGGGCGGCTGCGCCCAGATGGATTGCCTGAACTGCCAGAACCAGCGATTGTTTGTATTCAAGCTGGCAATGTAAATACCGGGGCTTTTGATCCAGCCAATGAGATATGCGCGGCGGCTCAAAGAGCGGGTGCCTGGGTGCATGTGGATGGCGCCTTTGGTCTATGGGCTGCGGCGACACCCCAACACGCCCAATTGACCTCCGGATTTGAAAAAGCCGATTCGTGGGCAATTGACGCCCACAAATGGTTGAATGTACCCTATGATAGTGGTATCGCCTTTTGTCGCAACCCCGAACATCTTTGCGGAGCCATGTCAACCAGGGCCGCCTATCTCCTGGTCGGTGAACAGCGGGAACCTTACCACTATGTACCTGAAATGTCGCGTCGCGCACGCGGAATTGAAATATGGGCGGCATTGCGTTCCTTGGGACGCTCGGGCCTTTCGGATTTGATCGAACGGACCTGCAATTATGCGCGTCGTTTTGCCCGAGGCTTAACACAGGCCGGTTATCGGGTTTTAAATGATGTGGTGCTCAATCAAGTCCTGGTGGCCTTTGGAGACGCTGAAACGACCCGGCGGGTCATCGAGGGGGTGCAGACTGATGGCACTTGCTGGTGCGGAGGCACCGAATGGCAAGGCCATACGGCCATGCGGATTAGTGTATCTTCATGGGCCACAACCGATGCTGACGTGGATCGCAGCCTGGCGGCGATATTACGTATTGCCAAGAAGGAGATAGCTTCTACTAAGAACAACTAGCGAGAGCTAACCATCAATGATCAGGGGAGGCGAACAATGAAGCAGGGCAAATTGCATTACGGCTGGGTGGTCATTTTTATGGGATTGCTGACCACCATTGCCGCCCATGGGTTCGGCCGGATGTCCTATACCATTATTCTGCCGGCGATGAAAGACGGACTCGGCTTTAACTACACCCAGCTGGGGCTGCTTGGAACCGGCAATTTTATCGGTTATCTGACCATGGCCATCATTGGCGGCTTTTTGGCTGCCCACTTTGGAACCCGTATCGTCATTACGGCAGCTTTGGTGCTGATGGGAATCACGATGATCCTGACCGGCTTGGCACAATCATTTGGGTTTGCCTTCGCGATGCGGCTGCTGACCGGCCTGGGCAACGGAGCCTCATATGTCCCGGCGATGGCTCTTGGATCGGCCTGGTTTGCCATGAAAAAAAGGGGTTTTGCGACCGGTATCGTCTCTGCCGGAATCGGAACCGGTACGCTCATCTCCGGTCTGGTGGTTCCACCGATTTTAGCCGCTTTTGGTGCCAATGGATGGCGGTTTTCATGGTATATACTGGGCGGCGCCGTGCTTCTGATATCGGGGGTTGTCTATCGGTTTGTACGTAGCAACCCGCAGGAAAAGGGGCTCCAGCAGGTTGGATCTGAAAAAAGTGAAGCTGAGCAGAAGGATTTTTCTGCGGCTGAAAAAGCATCAGCCGAGAAGTGGACCGGTACCGTTAAAAGCGTCGTTAAAATGGGAAGGGTCTGGTACCTGGGTTGTGTCTATTTTTTTTATGGCCTATCCTACATTATTTATATGGTTTTTTTTGCGGCTTATCTGGTTAAAGAAATGGGCCTCAGT
>JASFTL010000109.1:0-9907 GCA_050053555.1 Desulfobacterales bacterium | reverse complement strand
ACACCATTTATCCATTAGTCCTAAGCTATTATGCTACCTTACTTTCAGCGTCCGTATCTTTGGTTCCCGATGCGATGCTTGCATTCGCGTCTTTGTCATAACACGTCAGACAGCAAGACAGACAGCGGTTGCTTTCACCTCTGGCAGAATCTTCTGTAAGTACCTGATCTACTTCGACAAACGAACAGATTCGTTCTTCGATCGGCAGTTCCGGCATGGGTGCTCTGGGCGTTTTGACGACCCCGGGTACAGAATCAAATGAGGACTCAGCAATTAAATCCTTGCCCAATTCTCTGGCATCTGCGTTAACTTTTTCTCCCATAATATACTGGTGAATCGAGCGGGCGGCTCTTCGTCCGCCGCCGATGGCCTCCACGACAAGCGACGGTCCGGTGGCGGCGTCTCCGGCTGCGAATAAATATGGGATGTTGGATTGCAGTGTGACCGGATCGACATCTATTGTATTCCAGCGCGTGGTATTCAGCTCCGCCAGACGTTTCCGAGAACGCTCGGTAAAGGAAACATCCGGGGATTGACCGATGGCGGTAATGACCATGTCGGTTTCAAGCAGCGTTTCGGAACCTTCAATGGGAACCGGTCGGCGTCGCCCGCTGGCATCGGGTTCTCCCAGCTCCATTTTTAAATACTCCAGATGGGTAACGTTGCCGTCTTCATCGCCCTTTACCCGAACCGGTGCGGCCAGAAATAAAAATTCGACCCCTTCGTGCTCGGCCGCACCGATTTCGACCTCGTTGGCAGGCATTTCCCCGCGGGTGCGGCGGTAAACGATATACACCTTTTTAGCCCCCAGGCGGATAAGATTGCGGGTGCAGTCTATGGCAGTATTACCACCGCCGATAATAGCTGCTGTGCGACCGATGGGAAGGGCTTCTCCGGCGGCCAGCCGGGACAAAAAATCGATTCCGGTGTAACATCCTTTAAGGCCTTCCCCCTCAACACGCAGGCTGGCATCTTTCCACGCACCGATACCCAGAAAGATGGCATCAAATCCGGATGCGACCAATGAACTTAAGTCAAAATCATGGCCGAATTTGACATTGGTGTGATAATCGACGCCCAGATCCAGGATACTTTGGATTTCCCAGTCCAAAACTTCTTTGGGAAGGCGATATTCCGGGATACCATAGCGCAGCATGCCTCCCAGTTTCGGCATTGCTTCAAAGATGTTGACCTGATGGCCGAGCCGACGAAGGAAATAGGCGCAGGTTAATCCGGCCGGTCCACCGCCGATAACGGCGATGCGTTTGCGGGTTTCCGGAGCAGTTCGTATGGGAAGCCGTTCTCCGGAATTCATTTCATAATCGGCGACGAAGCGTTTCAATTGATTGATGGACACCGGTTCGTCCTCGATTCCTCGTCGGCAGTTCGTTTCACAGGGGTGCGGACACACACGACCGCAGGCCAGCAGAAACGGATTTCGATCCCGGATGGTGTTGACGGCGCCATCGTAGTCGCCTTCACGAATCTGGGCGATATACTGGGGGATATCGATTTCAGCCGGGCAGGTCTGTCGGCAGGGAGCCAGACGATCATCTCTGCAATTAAAGTGCATCAGACGTTCGGACATGGTTTTGACCTTCATGACGTATTTGGGACAAACGGTTTCACAGGCACCGCACCCGACACATTTTTCTTCTTCCACAACCGGATAACCTTCGGGGCCCATTTTTAAAGCATCGAACTGACAGGCATCGATACAGTCGCCCAGTCCAATGCATCCAACGGAGCATGCCCGTTGCCCCCCGGATAAAGCGGCTTGCGCTCTACAGGTGTTAACGCCGAGGTAAACAAATTTATCAGCAGCCCGCAGGCCACCGCTGCAGGGATTATATGATTTAGGCGACTCGGCCAGGCCCACCTCAACCCCCATGACTTCGGCGGCTTTATGAGCGGATTCCGGACCGCCGACGACGCAAACGTTGGGTTCGGCTTCCCCTGCCACTACAGCTACGGCTGCGGCCGAACATCCGGCATAACCGCATCCGCCGCAATTGGCTCCTGCAAAACAGGCCTCCACCTGGGCAATGCGCGGATCTTCGTATACATAAAAGATTCGGGATGCTGCCGTTAGAATTGCAGCACAGACAACCCCCAAACCCAGCATGAAAAAAATTCCTTCAGCCATAACGTCTCCTTACTTGCCACATCAACACAGAAATCTATGGTAGATCAGCTCAGGCTAAATCTGAATTTGCGAACGTCTTGATCATCAAGCCAGCCTCAAGTCAAAAAGGGCTTTAAATATCATTTAACGACAACGATTTCAAGCCTGTTGTCCATTTTTTTATCATTTAACCGCAGACTAACGCAGACCGACGCAGATTTAGATTTTCTAATTAAAATTCATCATCGGAACGAGCTTCAGGGCGGGCGTTAAAAAACAGAAGACAGATGTCAGATATCAGAGGACAGATGAAAATCGGAGAGTAGGGCGGGCCGCCGCATGCGCTTTAGAGCACCCCATGTGGCAGCTGATCGGGGTCGGAACAGTGGCCGAGCCGCTCTATTTAATTTTTGTTATCTGGTTCTGACATCTGTTCTCTGTCATCTGACCTCTGATTCTTGATTGCATACGCCGCAAATGTTGCAGGTATCAACCCGACAAACAGGGGAGGGCAACGCTTTTAAGGCGCGCTGGAATTCCTGCTGTAAAAAGGACTTTTTGACCCCCTGGTCAATAAAATCCCAGGGAAGGAGTTCATTAATGTCGCGTTCTCGCAACGTATAGAAATCCGGATTGGCGGGCACGGCCTTGAGGGTTTGGGCCCAGTTGCCTTTATTGGTGTGAGCCAGGGATAGGATATTGGCAACTTTACGATCGCCGCGTGAAAAAAGAGCCTGAATATAAGCCCAGCGCGGTATATCCGAATGAATACGGATATTGGGAACCTTTTTCAGTTCATTTTTGATTTTCTGGATCTTTTTTTTCAGCGATCTGATTTCATCCATGGCTACCCATTGAAAGGGGGTAAACGGCTTGGGCACAAAACAGTTCAAACTAATGCTGATTTCACCGATACGTTTTTGAGACCGACTGGCTTTTAAAAAGCGATGCTTAATTTTTTTGCTCAAACGGATGATGGCCTCGACATCATCAGCGGTTTCGGTGGGAAGCCCGATCATAAAATACAGTTTTAAGTTGGGGATACCGGCTGAAACCAGGGCGTCGGTAGCCGATAATATCTCCTCTTCTGTAATTCCTTTATTAATGACTTTGCGCATGCGTTCTGATCCGGCATCCGGCGCAATCGTTGCTGTTTTCACTTTACTTTGCTTCAGAGCCGACAACAATTCTTTTGATAAGCCGTCGACGCGTAATGAACTGAATGATATCCGTATTTCCTGATCCAGGTAATGACTGCATAAGTCGCCAATTCCCGGTAGATCGGAAACCGCGGAGCCCACCAGGCCGATCCGATCCGTAAGTGAAATCCCCTGGCCGATGTTTTCGCTGAGCGATGAAATCGGTCTGAAACGAGGCGGTCGATAAATAAAACCGGCGCTGCAGAATCGGCAGCCATGGGGGCAGCCTCTGCCGACCTCAATAAGAAAGGTCCGCTCAAAGGCTGTATCGGGGGTCAAAATGGCGCTGCAGGTGGCCGTGCGGGCCAGATCCTTGATATAAGTGCGTTCGATGGTTTGAGGGACATCTTCCAGCGGGTTAAAGGAGGAAATGGTTCCATCATGCTTATAATCCACGCTGTAAAAGGACGGCACATAGGCCCCTGGAACAGTGCAGGCGATGGTTTTTAGAATCGCGCGCTTGTTGCTCCCGGGTTCAAAGGCCTCCAAAAAACGCGGCAGCATGGCCTCCGCCTCGCCGATGAGAAAACAATCGAAAAAGGCGGCAATCGGCTCTGGATTCAAAAAACTGGCGACGCCGCCGGCGAGTAGCAGCGGGTCTTGATCGCTTCTGTGATCGGCTCTCAGGGGCAGGCCTATATTATCAAGAATTGAAAGAATATGGGGGTAGTCGTTTTCAAAAGAAAGGGAAAAGGCAATAATATCAGCATCTGACAGCCGTTTTCCGGACTCGATGGTTTTGAGGGGCGCTATGTGCGGCCGGGATGGTTCCGGCAGGAACGCACGTTCACAGACGACATGATCATAATCATTTAACAGGCGATACACACTTTGAAAACCAAGATTGGACATGCCCACATGATATCGATTGGGGTAGACCAGTGCGATGCGGATTCGACCGCGCCAGGATTTTCGGATAGTTCCAATCTCGGTTTCATTCGCCTGCCCGCCTGATTTTCGCGTTTTCAAAGTCATGGGGCTGTCCGTCGTCTGTCGTTCGTTATCCGTTGCGAATTGTCTAGACTTGGATCGGTAGTTTAAAGCCGTTTTTCATGCCCAATATTCCATTTTTTCATCATTCCAGTATCTCATGGTTTTACCTGGCGCGGAGCAGCTGTAGTCTAGTGGACTAACTTAATCACGAAAGCACGAAAGTTCAAAAACACGAAAAGTGAATAATAAAAATTTCGTGCTTTTTAAATTTCGCCTGCCCGGTTAAACTTTAAGTTGATTAACCGGGGTGTTATCATGATGAAAAATATTTTCAAAAAAATGCAAAAAGTTACAATTTAGCAACTAAAAATAAATAGCACGCTTCTGGAGTAAAATCAAAGCCTGACCCTCCGGGCCAGGCTTCTTTAATGTTTGATTACCTATGTGGAATTCTTTGTTTATTCAACCATTAAAATGGGGCTTTGCGATGCATAGTCAATGGTCAACCCATTTCGGGTGTCAGGCAATTAAATTTTTGTTTTATTGGTTTGATTGATGAAACGGTTCCATTCGTTGGATTTGTTGAAGCGAAGCAATTGAACTAATCTAACCAATAGAACAAGTCGCTTTTCCCTAAACCTCTGAATCCGGCCTGAAAACGCATATGGCATTCGCCAATGAACTACGGACAACTGACAACGGACAATTCTAATCCGCCTTGCGTCTTAAAAAAGTCGGCACATCCAGTTCGCTATCTTCAGGCGGTAATCCATGGTGTCCTCTGTAAATGGCGCCGCTGGATTCACCCACTGCCTTTTGCTGACGAATGAAGGTGGGTTCTTCGTAGTCAACAATTTCTCTTTCCAGATCAGCCGGTGTAATATCGCGCACTTTGCCTCTTAACGGCAGCTGGACCGCATTGGCAGCCTTTTCCGCTTCCTCTTCTGAACCGATGCCCGTGGCGAGAACGGTCACGCGCATCTCATCGCCGAGGCTGTCGTCAATAGACGTGCCCCAGAAGATGTCGGCATCGTCACTGACCTCATCGTGGATACGTTCGGAGGCTTCAGCCACCTCTTCAAATTCCATATCGCTGGTGCTGGTAATGTTCATCAAGACACCCTTGGCACCGGCAATCGGTATGTCTTCCAGAAGCGGATGCGACATGGCTCTTTCGGCCGCATCAACCGCTCGGCTTTCACCGGAGGCAATGCCGATACCCATAATGGCCATGCCCGCCTTGGACATGGTGGTCTTGACATCTGCAAAATCCAGGTTCACCAGTCCGGGCATCATGATCAGATCGGTGATACCCTTGACCGAATGCAGCAGAATTTCATCCGCTCTCAAGAACATTTCCATCAGTTTCGCATTTTTGGGTGCCAGACCTCGCAGGCGATCATTGGGTATCGTAATAGCCGTATCGACCACCTTTTTCAAATTTTCAATTCCCTCTTCGGCCAGATTGGTTCTCTTTTTGCCTTCAAAGGCAAACGGTTTGGTAACCACCGCAACCGTCAGGGCCTCCAAGTCTTTGCAGATTTCAGCGATGATCGGTGCTGCACCGGTTCCGGTACCACCTCCGAATCCGGCAGTGATAAATACCATGTGACTGTCGGCCAACGCATTGCGCAGCGCTTCCTCACTTTCAAGGGCCGCATCGCGGCCGATTTGAGGATTGGCACCGGCGCCCAGTCCCTCGGTCAGTTTTTCGCCCATCTGAATCTTAACGGGAGCCCTGGAAATTTCAAGGGCCTGAGCGTCGGTGTTAGCTGCAATGAATTTTACGCCCTGCAAATTGGATGCGATCATGTTATTGATCGCGTTTCCGCCCGCACCGCCGACACCAATTACCTTAATTTTTGCTGATTTTTCCTGGTCCACATAGGTAAACATTTCAGCCTCCTGTAAGTTTAGTTAATGGTTATCAGTTAACAGTTATTTATCTTCATTGGTTCATCCTTGATTTTAGGCACTTTAGGCATTTTTAATTTTAGACACTTTTTTTAGACGACATCATTAAACCAGCGTTTCATACGGGTCATGACGCGGTTAAAAATGTTCTTATCCCGAATTCTGAATTTGCGCGAATCCTGATTGCGGGCGCCGTAGAGCACCAGGCCCACCCCGGTGGCATACATGGGGTTGTTAACCACATCCACCAGGCCGGTGATGGCCCGCGGTTTGCCGATCCGACAGGGGAGATTGAATATGGATTCGGCAATCTCGTTGACGCCCTCCAAAAGCGCCGTTCCTCCGCTGATGACAATGCCGGACGGAATCATATTTTCCATACCGGCCCGGACGATTTCGCGATGCACCAGCTGGAAAATTTCCTCCATGCGGGGCTCCAAAATTTCTCCCAGAATTTGACGGGAGAGCTTGCGGGGCTCCCGGCCGCCCATACCGGGGACCTCGATGGTCTCTTCGGCACTAATGTTCTGGGCCACACAGTTGCCGTATTTCTTTTTAATTTTTTCAGCTTCGGCATGCGGTGCCCGCAGCCCGATCGCGATGTCGTTGGTCAGGTTGTTGCCACCCAGCCCTAAGACAAAGGTGTGCTTGATGTTATTTTGGGCAAAGATGGCCAGATCGGTGGTTCCACCGCCAAGGTCCAACAGGGCAACGCCCAGTTCCTTTTCCTCGTCTGTAAGCACGGCTTCGCCGGAAGCCAGCGATTCCAGAACGATATCGCAGACATCCAATCCGGAACGATTGGCACATTTAACGATGTTATGGGCCGATGCAACCGCACCGGTGACAATATGAATTTTAGCCTCCAAGCGTACCCCGGACATTCCCACAGGGTTTTGAATGCCGCGCTCATCATCGACCATATATTCCTGTGGCAGCACATGAATCACCTCGCGGTCCATGGGTATGGCAACCGCGCGAGCGGCATCGATAACCCGATCCACATCTTGCTCATTAACTTCTGACCCCTTGACCGCCACGATCCCACGGCTGTTGAAACCGGTGATGTGACCGCCGGCAATACCGGCATAGACAGCAGAGATCTCACAGCCGGCCATCAGTTCCGCCTCTTCCACAGCTTTTTTAATGGAGTCGACGGTCGACTCAATATTGACGACCACACCCTTTCGAAGGCCGATTGAGGGATTCGTTCCAATGCCGATGATGTTTATTTTATCTCCGGATGCCTCGCCCACGACGGAACATATTTTGGTTGTCCCGATGTCTAGGCCGACGATAACCTCTCCTTGCATCTTATACCTCCTTCTGATCTCCACCCGAGGTTTTAAGTCGGACGGGATTTACAACAATGCGGTTAACATTATTGAGATCAATGCGATCGAAATCCGGAAAATTTCGTTTTTGCTTCCGATATATCAGGATATTTTTAAGCATGGCATATTTGAGCGGGTAATTGTGATACCCTAAAACAATGGTTTTGATTTGTTTAAAGGCCTGTAGGGTGATGCCAATTTCCCGATCCACGCGAATTTGTTTGATTTTACGGTTGGGAAGAATGCTGTGGGCCTGTTTTCCCAAAATCAGTACCTGCATCACCGCTTCCAACGGCCTGGCAGTTAGATAATTATTCTGCGAACCTTTGGCCTGCCTGTCTGATAGCTGCGGTACAGGATTAGTGGTTTTGCCGTCAATGCTGAAATCAGTTACTTGCAGTCCGTTAACGATCGGCAACGTATCCGGATCTGAAGGAGTCCATTCCTTGAAGACTTGACCCTGTTCATTGATGATGTATTTGCGGTCCAAATGGACAATGGCCAAGGGCAAGTGTTCTTTAATACGGATAAAAAGCCCGGAAGGGATTTCGCGCCGGACTTCGGCTGCAGCGATCCAGGGATGTGTGATCAGACGCTTTCTGACAATTGACAGGTTGACAGCCAGTACATTCATGCCTTCCCGCACCCGGGCCTGCTGTATGATTTGTTTTGTCGTCAGGCGCTGCATACCCTCTATTTTCAGACTTTTTGCCTTGAAATAATCACACTGGGTGATGACATCGTGAATTAAAATAAAAAAGCAGCTTGTGGCGATCAGTGTTGCTAGACCGGCGACCACTTGAACGCCGATCATAAAACGGCGCAAAAATGCAAAGCGCCGTCTTCGCTTGGCACCTTTACGATAGTTTTTGCGCGGTTTTTTCCGTTTGAACACAAATCACCTCAGTGGTTCAGGTTATTTGCTATCTGTTTTCGTTTGATAACAAACAGGTTTCGGGTGTCAGGTGTCAGATTGACCGGGCTGAAACCCGACACCTGAACCGCCTCCGGCGCAACAGTGAACCCTGAACCGGTTTTATAATTTTTTTAAAACCTCCATGCCCACCTTCCATACATCACCGGCACCCAGCGTCAGCAGCAGATCACGGGGCTGCAGGGTTTGTTTTAATTGCGAATGGGCGGCTTTGAATCCGTCGACGTATATGACCTCTTTATGCCCGTGAGCTTTAATCTCTTCACAAAGCTTCTGCGAGCTGACACCTTCGATCTTCTTTTCGCTGGCCGCGTAAATTGGCATCACCAGTAAAACATCCGATTGGTAAAATGCGCGGCTAAACTCATCAAAGAGCGCCTGGGTTCGGCTGTAACGATGGGGCTGAAATACGATCACCTTGCGTCGATCGGGCCAGTTTTCTGCGACCGTTTTGAGCGTGATTTTTATTTCAGTGGGATGATGTCCGTAATCATCGATCACGATGACGCCATTGGTTTCTCCTTTGATTTCCAGACGGCGCTGGACGCCTTCAACAGTTTCCAGGGCGCTTTTAATTTGATCAAAGCCGATATTGAGTTCCAAACCCACGGCGATACTGGCGGTGGCATTATAGACGTTGTGAATTCCCGGAAGATTCAGGTTAACGTGCCCCAGCTTTTCTCCGTGATGATAAATGTTAAAACCGCTTTTCTGATTTCCAAAGGAGACGTCGCGGATATGAAAATCAGCCTGGGAGCTCATCCCGTAAGTTGTATAACGCTTTTTTAGCTGAGGAATAAGATCCTGGATGGGCTCGTTGTCTAAGCATAGAACCGCCAGGCCGTAAAACGGTATTTGATCCAGGAAATTTGAAAACACGGTTTTAATGGCATCCAGATCCTCATAAAAATCCAGGTGCTCCTTATCAATGTTGGTTACTACGGCGATGGTGGGTGAATATTTCAAAAAAGAGCCGTCGCTTTCGTCCGCTTCGGCAACGATAAAATCGCCTTGTCCGAGAACAGCATTGGAGCCGATGCCTTTCAATCTTCCGCCGATCACCACCGTAGGGTCCAGGCCGCCTTCGGCCAGGACCGAAGCAATGATCGAAGTAGTGGATGTTTTGCCATGGGCGCCGGCTACCGCAATGCTGTACTTTAAGCGCATCAACTCGGCCAGCATTTCAGCGCGCGGGATTACCGGAATGGATGACTGCCCGGCAGCTTGAACTTCAGGATTGTCCGGATCGATGGCAGAAGAAACCACCACCACATCGGCACCTTCAATATGTTCAGCCGCATGCTCCGCAAATATGGTGCCCCCCAAACCTTTCAGGCGGTCGGTAATGTCCGATCTTTTCATGTCTGAACCGGACACCTTGTAGCCCAGATTCAGCAGCAATTCAGCGATGCCACTCATGCCGATACCGCCGATGCCCACAAAATGAATATGGAATTTCTTCAAATAC